>JAKAYU010000071.1 GCA_021809525.1 Pseudomonadota bacterium
CGATACCGACGAGGATGACCAGGATCCACAACCGCTTGCGACGTAGAGCCGGGGATTCGCGCGCACAGGAGCAGGGCGTGGACCGTGAGCGCGAATGCACACACCATCAGGGCCAGGGCCGCACAGAGCGGTGCGCTTTGCCTATGAGCGTGACGCAGGCGCTGCGGGCCGCAGGCGAGCGCAGCGCCCGCAGCGTGCGGTCAGGCCCACTCGGGCGCGTTGCCCGGCTTCCACTTGATGCTGCAGCCGATGCTGGCGGACTGCTCGCCGATCGGGCGGCCTGCAAGCAGCGCATCGACCGCGGCGCGCAGCTCATTGCCGGTGACTGGCGTGTTGTTGCCGGGCGAGCTGGCATCGAAGCGACCGCGGTATGCGAGCCGCCGACTGGCATCAAAGAGGAAGAACTCCGGCGTACAGATCGCCTCGTACGCGAGTGCCGTGCGCTGCGTGGCATCGATCAGATAGGGAAACGGGAAGCCCTTCTCGGCAGCGACGCGTGCCATGTGCTCGGGCGCATCATCGCGGTAGGCGCTCGAGTCGTTGGGGTTGATCGCCACGACCGCAAGTCCCTTCGGGCCGTAGTCACGCGCGAAGGCAACGAACCCGTCGATCATGTGCTTGACGTACGGGCAGTGGTTGCAGAGGAAGGCGACGAGCAGCGCCGGGGAGTCCTTGAAATCCCCGGGGCTCCAGAGCCTTCCGGCCGGATCGGGCAGGGAGAACTCGGGCACCGGCGTGCCGAGCGGCAGCATGCGGGAACGTCGGGCAACCATGGACAGCTCCTCGGCCTCTACTCAATCCTCAGCGAGCCTGCCGAGCGCCGCGCACAGCGCCTCGACGTGCGACTCGTTCTGATCCCAGGCGGCCACCAGGCGGGCCTGACCGGCGCGCTCGGCACCCCAGTCGTAGAACTCGAATCCGGCTGCACGCAGCGTGCGCTTGCCCTCGATGCCGAGCTGTACGAACACCTCGTTGGCCTCGACGGGTGCGATCAGCCGCGCGCCGGCCGCCGCGCCGATGCGGCGCGCGAAGCCGTTGGCGCGCGCGGCGTTGCGCCGCCACAGGTCGTCCTGCAGGTACGCGAGCAGCTGCGCAGCGACGAAACGGGACTTCGAGAGCAGGTGACCGGCACGCTTGCGCCGCAGCTCGAAGTCGCGCACCAGCGTGGTGTCGAAGAACACCACCGCTTCGGCGGCGAGCGCGCCGTTCTTGGTGGCACCGAAGGACAGAACATCGATTCCGGCCCTCCAGGTGACATCGCCGGGATGGCAGCCGAGGAAGGTTACGGCATTGGCGAAGCGCGCCCCGTCCATGTGCACCTTCAGGCCGTGCGAGTGTGCGACTTTGCACAGCTGCGCGAGTTCCTCGGGCCGGTAGGCCGCGCCGAGCTCGCTCGCCTGACTCACCGAGAGCGCGGCCGGCTGCACGGTGTGCACCGAGACCGGATGCGCCTCGAGCGCCGCGGCAAGACCCGCCGCGCTTACCTTGGCGTGCTTGCCCTCGAGCAGCATCAGCTGCGCCCCGCCGCTGTAGAACCCCGGCGCGCCGCACTCATCGCAGGCGATATGCGCCTCGCGGTGCGCGAAAATTGCCCCGTAGGGCGGGGTGAGGGTCGCGAGCGCCAGCGAGTTGGCCGCAGTCCCCGTCGCCACGGCGAAGGCGCGCACCGGGGCGCCGAAGAATGTCCCGAGCGCCTCATCGAGCCGCCGCGTCCAGGGATCGTCCCCGTAGGCCACCTCGAGTCCGTGGTTCGCCTCGGCCAGCGCGGCGAGCATCTCGGGGCAGGCGGTGGCCGTGTTGTCGCTCATGAATCGCATCGTCTGCTTCGTCATTGTTCAATCGTCCCCTAAATCCGCCACTTGAACGACCAGGCGCCGAAGGCGAGGAACACCAGCGTCACCGCTGCGAGATAGATGAGATTCGGGGCGATGGCACCGATGCCGGCGCCGTAGAGCATCACCTCGCGGGCGGCATGCAGCAACTGCGTGAGCGGCAGCGCATCGGCCACCCACTGGACCCATTTGGGCGCGCCGGCGAGCGAGAACCACACCCCCGAGAGCAGCATCATAGGCCAGGTGAGCAGGTTCAGCAGCCCGTTGACCAGCTCCTCGCTGGCAAAGCGCGCCGCAATGGTCAGGCCGAGCGCGATCATCGAGAGCGCCCCGAGCACCGTGATCAGCAGCAGCAGCGCGATGCTCCCGGCGCTGTGGAAATGGATCATCGTCCCGACCGTCACGTACAGCACCGTGGTGATGAGCACGATGATGCTCAGGCGCGAGAGCACCTGGGCGCTCAGGAACTCGAATGGGCTGAGGGGAGTCGCATGCAGACGCTTCAGGAACCCGCTCTGCCGGTAGCGCAGCACGACGTAGCCGACGCCGAACAGGCAGCTGAACATCAGGTTCATCGCGAGGATACCGGGGAAGAGCCAGTGCAGGTAGGGCACCGCCTTGCCGCTGACGGGCAGGCGCTGCGCGTGCGGGTCGGCTGCGAGCAGCAGCTTCTCGGCGATGTAGCCCTTCGGGGAGTCGGTGTTGACCCAATAGCGCGGCGGACGGCCCGGCGCGAACAGCAGATCGATGCGCTGGCGGCGCACCTCGCGCAGCCCGTTCACGGCGCTCGCCACGGACAGGAACTGCACGTAGCGGGTCTGCAGGAACGCGTCGGCGTGCGCGGCGGCCGCCCCGCCGAGCACGCCCACCTTGAACAGCGGCCGGGGCGGGCCGCCGAAGATGAACCCCATGCCCACGATCAGCGACAGCGGCAGCAGCACCGTGAACAGCAGCGTGCCGCGATCGCGCAGGAACTCCAGGTTGCGCGCGTGCCAGACCGACAGCAGCCGGCGCATCATGCGCGCAGCTCCCGACCGGTGAGCTCGAGAAACAGGTCCTCCAGGTTCGCCGGCCGGATGCGCAGGTTCCTCAGCGGCACTTGGGCGGCGATCAGCGTACGCAGCGTCGCGTCCAGATCATCCGTGGTGATCTCGATGCGCTCTTCGGTGTCGATCAGCTGCAGCGGTAGCGAGCGGGCGGCGCTCGGGAAGTCCGCCCGCGGCAGCTCGAGCAGCACCTCGGCGAAGTGTTGACGCAGCAGCGCGCCCGGGGCGCCCTGCGCGATGATGCAGCCACGGTCGACGATGGCGATCTCATCGCAGAGGATCTCGGCCTCCTCCATGTAATGCGTGGTGAGGATGATGGTCTTGCGCTGCGCCTTGATCGAGCGGATGAGCGACCAGAAGTTGCGCCGCGCCTGCGGGTCGAGCCCGGTGGTCGGCTCATCGAGAAACAGCACCTGCGGGTCGTTCACCAGCGCGATCGCGAGCAGCAGCCGCTGCAGCTGCCCGCCGGAGAGCTTGCGGTTGTCGCGCCCGGCGAGCCCCTCGAGCGAGCAGAGCTTGAGCAGCTCCTCGATGTCGCGGCCGCGCCGGTACAAGCCGCGGAACATCGCCAGGCTCTGGCGCACGGTGAGGAAGTTCTGCAGCGCCGTCGCCTGGAAGAGAATGCCCGCCTCCTCGCGGAAGCGCGCCCCGAGCGGCTCGCCGCGGTAGCGCACCTGCCCGCCCGTCGGGGCGAGGATCCCCTCCATGATCTCGATCGTGGTGGTCTTGCCGGCGCCGTTCGGCCCGAGCAGCCCGAAGCAGATGCCGGGCGGCACGCTGAAGGAAATCCCGTTCACGGCGCTCACGCCGGGGTACTGCTTCAGCAGATCGCGGACTTCCAGAATCGGTGCGCTCATGGCAGGTGGTGTCGCTGCACGGTGCGGCATCGTAGCCGATCGCGGCGCGTGCCGTCTGCCCGGCGCACCGCTGCCCTGCGCTGGTAGAATGAGCGAGGCAATGATGTGGCGCGTGGTGGGGTTGATGTGATTTCCGATGGGGCGGCAGCGCAATTGCCGCTGTGGATCGAGCAGGACGCGACGTGGAGCGTGCGCGAGAGCCAGCGCGCCCGCCGCATGGTGGTGCGGGTCTTTCACTCCGGGCGGGTGGAAGTGGTCGTGCCGGTGAAGACCTCGCCGCGGCTGATCGAGACGTTTCTCGAGCGACATCGGCTGTGGATCGAGCGCAAGCGTGCCGAGGCGCGCCGCACGGCGGTGGCGCCGGAGCCCTTCCCGCCGGCGAGCATCGAGCTGCCGGCCTGCGAGGAGCGCTGGCAGGTGCAGGTGGCCGGCGGTGGCGGCAGGCGGTTGCGCCTGGCAGCCCTCGACGGAGTGATCCGCTTCAGCGGCGATGCCAGCCCCGCGGCGCTGCGCGCGGCGTTGCGCCACTGGCTGCTCGAGCGCGCGCGCGTGGTATTGGAGCCTGCCCTCGCCGAGTGCGCGCGCGAGTACGGTTTCAGCTATGAGCGGATGGTGATCCGCCGCCAGCGCACGCGCTGGGGAAGCTGCTCGGTGCGCGGCACCATCAGCCTCAACGGCTGCCTGTTGTTCCTGCCGCCGCCGGTGGTGCGCTATCTGCTGATCCACGAGCTGGCGCATACGCGCCACATGAATCACTCGCGCCGCTTCTGGCAGTGTGTGGAGCGCTGCTGTCCGGACTACCGACGGCTCGACCGGGCCCTCACCGAGGGCTGGCGCAGCGTGCCGGCGTGGGTGTTCGGCGAAGGGGCGCCGTGAGCAAGCGCCGGTACGACAAGAGCGAGCGCGTCGATCTCACCGGCGAGGCGATTCACTGGGATCTCGGCAGCTCGCTCTCCTACGGGCAGTACCTGCAGCTCGAGAAGCTGCTCGATGCGCAGAGACCTCTCTCGGGCGAGCACGATGAGATGCTCTTCATCATCGTGCACCAAGCCTCGGAGCTGTGGATGCGGTTGATGCTGCACGAGCTCTCCGGCGTGCTCGAGTGCGTGCGGCGCGATGAGCTCGGTCCTTCGTTCAAGCGGCTGACGCGCATCTCGCGCGTGCAGTCACAGCTGCTCTCGAGCTGGGAGGTGCTCTCGACGCTCACGCCGGCGGACTACTCGGCATTCCGCAACGCGCTCGGCCGCTCCTCGGGCTTCCAGTCGTACCAGTACCGGCTGCTGGAGTTTCTGCTCGGCAACAAGAACGCCGAGATGATCGAAGTGCATCGGCGCGACGCGGCAGTGTATGCGCGGCTCGAGCGCGCGCTCGCGGCGCCGTCGCTGTACGACGAGGCACTCAGGCTCCTCAGCCGCCGCGGCTACGGAATTCCCGAGGCGTATCTGAACCGCCAGTTCAGCGAGCCGTACCGCCCAAGCAAACAGGTCGCCGGCGCCTGGCTCGGCGTCTACCACAACGCCGAGAAGGACTGGGACCTCTACGAGTTCGCCGAGCGGCTGATTGATCTGGATTATAAGTTCCAGCTGTGGCGCTTCCACCACATGAAGACCGTCGAGCGCATCATCGGCCACAAAAGCGGCACGGGCGGGACCGGCGGGGTGTCGTACCTGGCCAAGGCGCTTGAGCTGAGGTTCTTCCCGGAACTGTGGCAGGTGCGCACCTCGATGTGAGCGCGGCGGTGCGCTCAGCGCCAGCGCTCACAGGTCAGGCCGGCGTGGTGCGCGGCGCGGCGGGCCCGGCCGCTGCCGTTGACGAGCACGCCGTGCTCGACGAGCGCCAGGTGCGCGATGTCCGCTTTGGAATTACCGTAGGCGCTCGCTTCGCCCGGCAGCCGCTCGCGCAGCTCCCGCAGGCAGCGGACCTTCTCTGCACCGCGGCGGTTGGCAGTGGCGAGGCGCCCGTCGAGCCGCTCCCCGCGCCAGCGCACGCCCGTGCAGATCGCCTCCTGAAAGCCGAGCGCGCGCGCGATCGCGGGCACGTACAGCTCGGGGCTCGCGCTCATCAGGACCAGATGGTCTCCGGCCCGGACATGTGATTCGATGCGCTGGCGTGCGGCCGCGAAGGTTCCGCGTGCCAGCAGCCGGGTGACGAAGCGTTCGGTCCAGCGGTCGAGGTCCTCGCGCCTCACCCCGCCGAGCGCCGAGCGCATCAGCGCCGCCTTGAGCGTTGCGCGTCCGCACAGCCCAAGCCCGTAGCCGAGCAGTGCCGGGATCACGCCGAGCGCGCGCACCGCCCGCCACGGCCGGCGCAGCAGAAAGCCGCACACGTAAGGGGCGAGTGTATCGTGGCGGGTGATCGTTCCGTCGAGATCGAAGATCGCCAGCCGCATCTGCCCGGACTCCCTCGGCTCGCCGCGGGCCGCAGCGGCTGCCCCTGGGGCAGGGCTGCGGCCTCGCCAGCCGCTCAAGCCTGGCCGGTGCCGGCCAGCTGGCGCAGCACGTACTGCAGGATGCCGCCGTGACGGTAGTACTCACGCTCCTTCGGCGTGTCGATGCGCACGCGCGCCTTGAAGGTGATCGTCTTGCCGCCCTGCGGGTCGCTCGCCCTGACCGTCACCTCGCGTCCCCCGGCGGCAAGCCCGGTGATCTCGAAGACTTCCTTGCCGGTGAGCCCAAGGGACTTGGCGCTCTCGCCGGGCATGAACTGCAGCGGCGCGACGCCCATGCCGATGAGGTTGGAGCGGTGGATGCGCTCGAAGCTCTCGGCGATCACTGCCCGCACCCCGAGCAGCATCGTGCCCTTGGCCGCCCAGTCACGCGAGGAGCCGGTGCCGTACTCCTTGCCCGCGAGAATCACGAGCGCAGTGCCGTCGGCCTTGTAGCGCATGGCCGCATCGTAGATCGAGGCCTGCTCGCCGCTCGGCAGGTGCACCGTCACGCCGCCCTCGACGCCCGGCACGAGCTGGTTGCGCAGCCGGATGTTGGCGAACGTGCCGCGCATCATGACCTCGTGATTGCCGCGCCGTGCGCCGTAGGAGTTGAAGTCCTTCGGCTGCACGCCGTGCTGCTCGAGGTAGCGGGCCGCGGGGCTCGTCTTGGCGATGTTGCCCGCGGGGGAGATGTGGTCGGTGGTCACCGAGTCGCCGAGGAGCGCGAGCACGCGCGCGGCGCGAATGTCGCCCACCGGCGCAGGCGTGCGCGTCATGCCCTCGAAATACGGCGGGTTGCGCACGTAGGTCGACTTCTCGTCCCAGGTGTACAGCTTGCCGGCCGGTATCTTGATGGCCTTCCAGTTTGCATCGCCCTCGAACACGTGCGCGTAGCTGTCCTGGAACATCTTCGAGTCGATGGCGCGGGCGAGGGTCTGCCGCACCTCCTCGTCGCTCGGCCAGATGTCGGCGAGAAAAACCGGCTTGCCGTCCGAGCCGGTGCCGAGCGGCTCGCTGGTGAGGTCGATGTCGAGCGTGCCGGCAAGCGCATAGGCAACTACGAGCGGCGGGGAGGCGAGGAAGTTCATGCGCACTTCGGGGTGCACGCGGCCCTCGAAGTTGCGGTTGCCCGAGAGCACCGAGCAGGCGGTGATGTCGCCGGCCTTGACCGCCGCGGAGATCTCCGGCTTCAGGGGGCCGGAGTTGCCGATGCAAGTGGTGCAGCCATAGCCGACCAGTTCGAAGCCCACCGCGGCGAGGTCGGCCAATACGTTGGCCTTGCGGAAGTAGTCGGTCACCACGCGCGAGCCCGGCGCGAGGCTGGTCTTGACCCATGGCTTGGCGGTAAGCCCGCGTTGGCGCGCCTTGCGCGCGAGCAGACCGGCGCCCAGCATGACCGAGGGGTTCGAGGTGTTGGTGCAACTGGTGATCGCGGCGATCAGCACCGCCCCGTCCTTGAGTTCGAAGCGCTTGCCGTCGAGGCTCGCCTCGGCGCTGCCCTTGGCCTGCGGGGTGCGCGCAGCGCGCTCCTCGGCGGACTTCTTGGCGTTTGCCGCGTAGATGCTCTTGGCGGACTTCAGCGGCACGCGGTCCTGCGGACGGCGCGGGCCGGCGAGGCTCGGCTCGACCGAGCCCAGATCGAACTCGAGGATATCGGTGTACTCGGCCGCCGCCGCGCCGGCATGGCGCCAGAGTCCTTGGTGCTGGGCGTAGGCCCTGATGAGCTCGATGCGCTCGCGCGGCCGTCCCGAGAGCTCGAGGTAGCGGATAGTCTCCTCGTCGATGGGGAAGATGCCGCAGGTGCTGCCGTACTCCGGGGCCATGTTGGCGATGGTGGCGCGGTCGGCGAGCGGCAGGTTCGCGAGCCCGTCGCCGAAGTACTCGACGAACTTGTCGACGACGCCGCGCTTGCGCAGCAACTCGGTGAGGGTGAGCACCAGGTCCGTGGCGGTGGCGCCGGGCTTCAGGCGCCCGGCGAGGCGCACGCCGATCACCTGCGGAATCAACATGGTGACGGGCTGGCCGAGCATCGCCGCTTCCGCCTCGATGCCGCCCACGCCCCAGCCGAGCACGCCGAGGCCGTTAATCATCGTGGTGTGCGAGTCCGTGCCGACCAGCGTGTCTGGATAGGCGCTGTGCGTTCCGTCACGCTGCACATCGAACACCACGCGGCCGAGATACTCCAGGTTCACCTGGTGCACGATGCCGGTGCTCGGCGGCACCGCTGCGAAATTGCGGAATGCCGACTGGCCCCAGCGCAGGAACGCGTAACGCTCCCCGTTGCGGGCGAACTCGATCTGGGTGTTGGCGGCGAGCGCTGCGGGCGTGCCGTACTCGTCGACCTGCACGGAATGATCGATCACCAGCTCGACCGGCGCGAGCGGGTTGACGCGCTCGGCATCCCCGCCGAGGCGCACGATGGCCTCGCGCATCGCGGCGAGGTCGACCACGCAGGGCACGCCGGTGAAATCCTGCAGGATCACGCGCGAGGGCGTGAAGGCGATTTCGTGGGCCGGGGCGGCCTTGGGATCCCAGGCGAGCAGCGCCTCGATGTCCGCGCGGGTGACGTTGACGCCGTCTTCGAAGCGCAGCAGGTTCTCCAGCAGGATCTTCAGGGAATACGGCAGTCGTGCGAGCTTCTCCTGCGGCAGCGCCGCGAGGCTGAAGATCTCGTAGGAGCGATTGCCGACCGAGAGGGTGGTGCGCGCCTTGAAGCTGTTCGTCATGAGTGAGGCTCTCCGGGAGGGGCCAGAAAAAGGCGGCGCGGATTATAGTCGCTCTCTCGGCCGTCCGCTGCGCATCGCGCCCACACGAGCGGCTCGTGCGGCGCGATTCCTCATACGAATTCAGGCTACTGCGGGCGCCTGCGCCCGGGCGAGAGGCGCTTCGATCACCGCCCCGGCGAGGCAGCGCTCGCCCTCGTACACGACGGCGTACTGCCCGGGCGTGACCGCCCGCTGCGGCCGTTCGAACACGATCCGGGCGGCTCCCCCGGGCAGCGGCTCGAGCAGAGCGCGCTGGTCCGCCTGGCGGTAGCGCACCTTGACGGTGCAGGGGAACGCTGCGGCGCGGGGGGCCGCCAGCCAGTGCAGCGGTCCGGTCATCAGCGCCACGCTGAGCAGCAGGGGATGATCCTGTCCCTGCACGACGATAAGCGCGTTGCGCGCGGGGTCCTTGGCCGCGACATACCAGGGTAGCTGCGGGCGGCCGGGGCGTCCGCCGATGTTCAGTCCCGCCCGCTGGCCCAAGGTATAGAAAGAGAGCCCCCGATGCTCGCCCAGCCGCTGCCCATCGGCCGACTCGATCGGGCCGGGGCGCTCTTGCACGAAGCGGGCGAGGAATTCGCGAAACGGACGCTCGCCGATGAAGCAGATGCCGGTGCTGTCGGGCTTGTCGAACACCGCCAGCCCCGCGGCGCGGGCCCGCGCACGCACTTCGGCTTTCTCGAGCTCCCCGATCGGCATCAGCGTGCGCGCCAGTTCCCGCCGCTGCACCGCGTGCAGGAAGTAGCTCTGGTCCTTGGCCGCATCGCGTGCCTTGTGCAGCTGCGGACCGTCGGGCCCCTGGACGATGCGCGCATAGTGGCCGGTGGCGAAGTACTGTGCGCCGAGCCGCTCGGCGTAGCGCAGCGCGACGCCGAACTTGATCTCCCGGTTGCACAGCACGTCGGGATTGGGAGTGCGCCCGGCGCGATGCTCGGTGAGGAAATGCTGAAAGACCCGCTCACGGTATTCGGCCGCGAAGCTCACCCGGTGCAGCACGATACCGAGTTCGCGCGCCACGGCGCGTGCGTCCTGGAAGTCCTCCGCGGCCGTGCAGTAGCCGTCCTCGTCCTCCTCCCAGTTGCTCATGAACAGGCCCTGCACGTCCCAGCCCTGCTCCTTCAGGCACAGGGCGGCCACCGCGGAGTCGACCCCGCCGGAGAGGCCTACGATGACGCGCTGCATAGCGTTTGCGCGGGTACCGCGGCAGCCGCCTCGAGGTCCAGCCGGGCGAGCGGATCGAGCGGGGCGCGCACCCCGGCAAGGTAATCCTCGATGCAGCGCAGTACCAGGGGACTGCGCAGCTCGGAGGCGCGCGCGCGGACCTCGCCGCCGCTCAGCCAGCGTGTGCCGACGATACCGGTATCCAGGGGCTGTTCGGGGCGGTGATCGCTCAGCGAGCCGATGAAGGCGAAGCGCTTGTACAGTCGCTGCGTGCGGGGCTGGCGCCACAGGTACACCCCGAGCAGCCACTCGGGGGTGAAGCGCCAGGCGGTCTCCTCGCGCGCCTCGCGCACGACTGCCTCGAACAGCGTCTCGCCGGGCTCGAGGTGGCCGGCCGGCTGGTTCAGCACCAGGCGCCCGCCGATGCGCTCCTCGACGAGCAGAAAGCGCCCATCGTTCTCGGCTAGGGCCGCAACGGTGATTTCCGGATCAGACATGGGCGGAATTATATCCGCCCGGGGCGCCCAGGCTCAGGCCGGACGGGCGAGGCGCAGGTTCTCAGGGGGCGCGCAGGTGTCCCACAGCTGGTCGAACTCGTGCAGGTACAGCCGCGCCACCGGCGCATTGTCCAGATCGGCGATGCCGTCCCAGCAATCGGCGCGCAGCCGGTACATGATGGCGCGCTCATCGGCGATGAGGTAGGCGCAGTGCGGTGCGCCGTTGCGCGCCGGGAGGCCGCGCACGTCGATGCAGCTCGAGAGCCGGCGCGCCATGGCGAGGAAGCGGTGTCCGTCGGCGCTCGCGCGCCCCGGCTCACCGATCAGCACGCGCACCTTGGCAAACGGGCGCGCGAGCACCAGGCGCTTGATCACCTCGAGGAACTCGCTCTGATCGTAGAGCTCCGGTTCGAGGTTCGGGGTGTAGACCGACAGCAGCCGCTGGGCGCGTCCGGCGACGAGGTTGACCGCCGCGCGAGCCTCGGCGAGCGACGTCAGGACGCTCAACGCCTCGAGGCTGCAGGTGCTCTCGTTCGGATCGGACTCCGGCGCATAGCGGGCATGCGCCAGCTCGGCGAGCACGTTGTATTCTGCAATCTCGACACCTGGAGACACGCTTGCGGTCCGTCATCCACGTCTGCTGCGCAGACATCGGCGTCGATCTTAGAGACACTCGGCAACAGACCCTTGCCGAGCCGGTCACAGATTCGCCCGCCGGCGCGGCGGGCCGATTTGTCATATTTCGTCGGCGAGCTCCGCCGCCCAGCCGATGTAGTCGGCCGGGTGCAGGGCGCGCAGCCGGCGCTTCTCCTGCGGCGGCAGCGGCAGCGTTTCGATGAACTCCCCGAGCGAGCGCTCATCGATCGAGCGGCCGCGGGTGAAGGCCTTCAGCAGCTCATAGCCCTCGGGGATGCCCGCGGCGCGCAGCACCGTCTGCACCGCCTCGCCGAGCACCTCCCAGGCGCCGTCGAGATCGGCCCGCATGCGCACCGCGTCCGCCTCGACCTTGCCGAGGCCGCGCCCGAGGGCTCGCCAGGCGATCAACGTGTGGCCGAGCGCGACGCCGAGATTGCGCAGCACGGTCGAGTCGGTCAGATCGCGCTGCCAGCGCGAGACCGGCAGCTTCTCGGCGAAGTGCCGCAGCAGCGCGTTGGCGATGCCGAGGTTGCCTTCGGCGTTCTCGAAGTCGATCGGGTTGACCTTGTGCGGCATGGTCGATGAGCCGACTTCCCCGGCCACGGCCCGCTGCTTGAGGTAGCCGAGGGAGATATAACCCCAGAAATCCCGGCTCAGGTCGAGCAGCACCACGTTCAGGCTCGCGAGCGCATCGCAGTACTCGCCGATCCAGTCGTGCGGCTCGATTTGCGTGGTGTAGGCGTTGCGGGTCAGGCCGAGCGACTCGATGAACGCGCCGCTCACGGCGCCCCAGTCGACTGCGGGCAGCGCCGCGCGATGGGCGTTGAAGTTGCCGACCGCACCGTTCCATTTGCCGAGGATCTCCACAGCCGCCCAACGCCGCTCCGCGCGGCGCAGGCGTGCCACGAAGTTCGCGACCTCCTTGCCGAGGGTGGTCGGGCTGGCCGGCTGGCCGTGCGTGCGCGCGAGCATCGCGTGCCGGGCCGCGCGGTGCGCGAGCGAGGTGAGCTCGGTGCCGAGGCTCGCCAGCGCCGTGCGCAGCTGTTCGCGTGCGGCGCGCAGCAACAGCGCATAGCTGACGTTGTTGATGTCCTCGGATGTGCAGCCGAAATGCACGAGTTCTAAAGTGGCGGCTCCCGCGCCGGCCGCAGCGAGCTCGCCGCGCACGTAGTACTCGACCGCCTTCACGTCGTGGTTGATGCGCGCTTCGATTGCTTTGACCGCGCTGGCACAATCCGCCCCGGGATCGCGCGCAAGGCTCCGGGCGCGCTCGTGCACAGCCTCGCTGAAGTGCGCCCCGCTCAGCTGCGGTACAGCCGCGGCCAGGTGCTCGAGCCAGGCGGCCTCGACCCGTATGCGCGCGCCGATCAGGCCCGCCTCGGACAGCAGGGCGCGCAGCGGCTCGGTCGTGGCCCGGTAGCGGCCGTCGACCGGGGAGAGGGCGAGGACGGCGGGCAGATCGTCGCGGGGCGTGTCGCTCATGCGCTATGGCAAAAGGGGAACGGTTCGGATGCATTATGATATCGCATACCGCACCGCGTCCGCAGGCGGCCCTGCGCGGTGCGGCGGAACATTTTGCGGGCCACGGAGCCAATTGCATGACGAAATCCTTTCGGACCGAGCACGACAGCATGGGCGAGCTGCAGGTACCCCACGATGCGCTCTGGGGCGCGCAGACGCAGCGGGCGGTGGAGAACTTCCCGATCAGCGGCCGGCCCATGCCCCGCTCGTTCATCGGCGCGCTCGGTCTGGTCAAGCAGGCGGCCGCCCGGGCCAATGGCCGGCTGGGCCTGCTCGATGCAACACTCGCCGAGGCGATCGAGGCGGCCGCCGCCGAGGTCGCCGACGGCCGGCACGATGCGCACTTTCCGATCGACGTGTTTCAGACCGGCTCGGGCACCAGCACGAACATGAACGCTAACGAGGTGATCGCCGCGCTCGCCGCGCGCCGCCTCGGCAAGCCCGTCCATCCGAACGATCACGTCAACATGGGGCAGAGCAGCAATGACGTGATTCCGACCACTGTGCACGTGAGCGCCGCGCTCGCCGTGCGGCGCGATCTCGCCCCGGCGCTCGATGAGCTGTGCCGCACGCTGCACGCCAAGGAGGCCGAGGTCGGCGCGGTGGTCAAAACTGGCCGCACCCACCTGATGGATGCGATGCCCGTCACCTTCGGTCAGGAGCTCTCCGGCTGGCGCGCGCAGATCGAGAGCGGACTCGAGCGGCTCGCCGCCACCGCCCCGCGGCTGCACCGCCTCGCGCAGGGCGGCACGGCGGTCGGCACGGGCATCAATGCGCATCCTGAGTTCGGTGCGCGCTTCTGCCAGGCGCTCGGCGAGCTGACCGGCTGCCCGTTCGAGCCGGCCCGCAACTATTTCGAGGCGCTCTCGAGCCAGGACACCGCGGTCGAGCTGTCCGGGCAGCTGAAGGTGATCGCCGTCAGCCTGATGAAAATCGCCAATGACCTGCGCTGGATGAACAGCGGCCCGCTCGCCGGACTCGGGGAGATCGCCCTGCCGGCGCTGCAGCCCGGCAGCAGCATCATGCCGGGCAAGGTCAATCCGGTGATCCCGGAGGCGACCGCCATGGTCTGCGCGCAGGTGATCGGCCACGATGCGACCATCACGGTCGCCGGCCAGTCGGGCAACTTCCAGCTGAACGTGATGCTGCCCGTCATTGCCTACAACCTGCTCGAGAGCATTCGGCTGCTCGCCAACGCCGCGCGGCTCCTTGCGCGGCGCGCGATCGCGGGCTTCAAGGTCAATCCGGCACGCCTCGCCGAGGCGCTCGAGCGCAATCCCATCCTGGTGACGGCGCTGAACCCGGTGATCGGCTACGAGAAGGGCGCGGCGATTGCCAAGAAGGCCTACGCGGAGGGGCGGCCGATCCGCGAGATGGCCGAGAAGATGACCGATCTGCCCCGCGCGGAGCTGCAGCGGCTGCTCGATCCGCAGGAGCTCACCCGCGGGGGCATCAAAGGCGGCGCGGGCGGCGGTGGTTGAGGGCGGCAGCAACGCGCACCGGGCAAGCCCGCTCAGCGGCGCGGTGACGCTGGCGCGCATCGAGGCGCGCCTCATCGGCAGCCGGCCGCGGCATGCCCCGGAGGACTGGCTGGTGCCCGGCCAGAGCCTCGAGCGCAGCCGTGAATTGCGCCGCTACTTTCCGGCCGCGCCGGCGCCGGCGGCCGTGCTGGTGCCGCTTGTGGATCACCCCGATGGGCCGACCGTGCTGCTGACGCGCCGGGGCCACGATCTGCGCAACCATGCCGGTCAGGTCAGTTTCCCCGGCGGGCAGATCGAGCCGCAGGACGCCGATCCGGCGGCCGCGGCGCTGCGCGAGGCGCATGAGGAGATCGGCCTCGAAGCGCGCTTCGTGAGCGTGATCGGCTATCTGCCCGATCACGTGGTGATCAGCGGATTTCGCGTTACGCCGGTGGTGGCGCGCGTCGCGCCGGGGTTCGAGCTGCATATCGAGCGCCAGGAAGTCGACGAGGTGTTCGAGGCGCCGCTCGCCTATGTGTTCGATCCGCGCAATCACCGGCCACGCCGCCAC
>JAKAYU010000072.1 GCA_021809525.1 Pseudomonadota bacterium
ACAGCACCTGCGCATCAAGGCGTTCTTCGGCACCTCGGAGAATGCCGTCAAGAGTCAGATCTGGATCGCCGTGTGTACCTACGTACTCGTGGCGATCGTAAGAAGTAAGCACTCCGGTATCCCCGTTCTTCCGCCTTTGAGCTGGGCGGCCGATGCTCTGGTCCGCGGCGAGTGGCCGCATGGCGAGGGCGAACGATGAGCGAGCAGAAGCAAGCGGAGCTCACGCTGGGTGAGCGGCGGTACCTGGAGCGGGTGCGCGAGGCGCAAAGCGAAGGGGTTTCCCTGAAGGACTACTACCTTGCTCATGGACTGAGTTTACGGATGCTGTCCCGGGTGCAACGGCAGCTGTCGGACAAAGGGATCGAGCCGTCGCCGAGCAGCGCGGTGGCGCAAGCCGGCACGGCCGGCAAGCTCATCGAAGTGCGCGTCAGCGACTCTGTAGGCAGAGGCGCACTCCCGGCTGCCGGACCGGTGTGCCGGCTGCGCCATCCGAGCGGCTGGCTGATCGAGTGCGGGATGTGGCCAGATCCGCGATGGGTCTCTGGGCTGATGGCGGTGCGCTCATGATGCGGTTTGGAGGTGAGGACCTGAAGGTCTACCTGTATCGCGATCCTGTAGACATGAGGAAGGGGCGCAACTGCCTCGCAGCGCTTGCCCAGGAGGTGATGAAGGTCGATCCGTTCTCTGGCGCGCTGGTCATCTTCGTCTCTCGCCGCCACAACGCCGTGAAGATCCTCTACTGGCACCGCAACGGCTTTGTTGTCGTACACAAGGTGATCGAGAGCCGGGAGAAGTTCATCTGGCCGCGGTTGCTCGAGTCTGAAGTGGCGACGCTGACCAGCGAGCAGCTCGAGTGGTTGCTCGAGGGATACGACATCTGGAGACAGCCGCATCAGCTGTTGAGATTTTCCCGCGCGACGTGAGAGTTTGGTGTTGTATTGCGTGGCGGGCACGGTATAATTCGCTCCGTGCCCGCCGCGCCGCGCCACTCAACGATCCTCGAGAAGAACGCCGAGCTTGCGGCGCGATTGAAAGTCTCCGAAGAGACCCTGCGCCAGGCTCGAGAAGCCTACGAGCAGCTGCAGGCCGAGCACCGCGCAGCGCTCGAACGCAAGGGATTGCTCGAGGAGGAGGTGCGGTGGCTGAAGGGTCAGCTCTTCGGCCGCTCCTGCGAGCGACTCACCGAACCGGCTATCTCGCCGGATCAGCAAAAAATGCTGTTCAACGAGGCGGAGGTGCTGGCCGCGATCGAGGCGGCCGAGACGCTCGATGCCGAGCGCACCACGACCGTGGCCGCGCACGAGCGCAAGAAGCGTCCCCACACCGGCGGGCGCGAGCCGATCCCCTCCCATCTGCCCCGCCAGGAGATCCTGCACGACCTGGCCCCTGAGCAGAAGTGGTGCGAGCACGATGGAGCGTGCTGGGTGCGCGAGCGGATCGGGGAGGAAGTCAGCGAGCGATACCACTACGAGCCGCCCAAGGTGTGGGTCGAGCGGCACGTGTATCCGAAGTACGCCTGCGGACAGTGCCACCAGGGCGTGCGGGTTGCTGCGGCGGTCAAGACTATCCTGCCAAAGTCCAATGCCAGCGCCTCGCTCCTGGCGCACGTGGTGACCTCCAAGTTCGATGACGGGCTGCCGATCTTCCGGATCTGCCGGCAGCTTGAACGCCAGGACGTGCACTTGAGCCCAGGCACGGTCGGGACCTGGGTCAACACGGTGGGGTCCGAGGCGGTGATGCCGTTGATCAACCTGATGAACGACGGACTGCTCGCCGAGCCCCTCGTGCAGATGGACGAGACCTATCTGCAGGTGCTGCGCTCGCAGAAGTCTCCGCACTCGGAGCACTACATGGTGGTGCGGGCCGCAGGCCCACCCGGCCGGCGGATTGTCCTGTTCACTTACCTTCCTTCGCGCACCGCAGCGGCGCTGAAGGAGCTGCTGATCGGCGCGGATGGGCCGTTCCGCGGCAAGCTCCTGACCGATGGGCTCGAGCTCTATGACATCGTGACGGGGGAGCTTCGCATCGCGCATTTTGGCTGCTTGCAGCATTGCCGCACGTACTTCAACAAGGCGCTGAAGGTGACCGAACTCCCCTCTGGGCGCTCCCTCGCGCGCGTGGCCATGGAGGACTACCTCGGGCGAGTGTTCAAAATAGAGCGGGAACTCGCCGAGCTACGCCAGGCGCGCGCACGGACGGGGAACAGCTTGTCGGCCGAAGAGGTCCTCAAGCGCCGCCAGGAGAAGTCGGGCCCGATCTTCGCCGCGTTCCACCAGTGGGTCGAGGATCTGCTGCCCGCGACGCCCCCGCAGAGCGCGCTTGGCAAAGCGCTCTCCTATACGCATAACCAGTGGACCAAGTTGGTGTTGCATCTGCAGCACGGGGATGTGCCGGCACATAACAACTATGTCGAGAACCTCATCCGCCCCTTCTCCCAGGGGCGCCGGGTATGGCTCTTCGCGAACAACCCGCTCGGCGCCCGCGCCAGCGCGAACCTCTTCTCCCTGGTCAGCACCGCCCGCGCCAACGGCCTTGATCCTTCTGCGTACCTGACGTACCTGTTCGAGCGGCTGCCCGCCGCCGATACCCTCGAGGCGCTCGAGGCCCTGCTGCCCTGGAACGTCCGCAACGTGCTGCGCACCGCCCGCCGCGCCGCCTGAGGCGGCTACCGCCACCACCCTGATCCTTGTCCGACGCGTTCGCGTCCCCTGCCTTGGCACCGGACCGTCTGAGCACAGCCTGGCCTCGATCCCATCACGCCGTCTCCTCCAAGGACGGGGATACCGGAGTGCTTACCGTAAGAAAGCGGCTGAAGCTGGAAACATCGATGCATGGAATCCTACAGATTTTGAGCTTGACCTTGTTCGAGAAAACTCCGCTCGATCAGCTGCTTACGCTCGCCGTGGAGGACCCGAAGTCGCCCAACGACGCCAACCAACTGATTTTGTTCGAATAACGTTGGGACAGTAGTGGGATTCTGTATAGATTCAAAGGCGGTGCTGACGGAGCCCATCCGAATCGCGGTGTCGTTCTCGGCAAGGGAGGCAATCTCTATGGGACCACCTCCGGGACCGCATTTAGCCGCATCGATGGGTGCACAGAGTGTGGCACTGTATTTGAGATCTCTACACGAACAGACACGGAGAAGATCCTGCACAGGTTCTCTGGAAGCCTGGATGACGCCAATCCGGGTTCCGGTCTGATCTTTGGCAGGACAGGCAACCTCTATGGCACCACGCAATTCGGTGGCCCAAACTGCACGCGGTGGGTGGCCACAGGTTGCGGCACGGTATTCGAGATCGCCGCTCAGGCTGCGAGCCGATGCGAGACGCTCTGTGGCACCCAATTCGAAATTTCCGAGCGGGTTCACGCCGAAACCATCCTGTGGTCTTTTCCCCGGAACGGTGGCTCGTGGCCCACGGGCGGCGTGATCATGGACGCTGCCGGTAATCTTTACGGCACGACATCCACGGGTAGGTGCCCCAATGGCCACGATGGATGCGGCACCGTTTTTGAGATTCCCGCAGGCACCCACAGAGCCATTGTTCTGCACACGTTCGCAGGGGGCGGGAACGTCGACGGCTTCCCTAACCATCGCTTGGTGATGGATCGTCATGGGAATCTTTACGGCATGACCTGGTCCACTGACCTCCGACACCCTTTCGACGGCATCGTGTTCGAAATCTTAGCCGGCACCCATCAGGAGAAGACGTTACACAGGTTTGCAAGTGGCCCTCCCGATGGCAACTTGATCCTTGACCGGAAAGGCGATCTCTTCGGGACCACACAGTGGGGCGGCGGTTTCTGCGATTCCGGCAGTAGTCCCGGCACTGACGCAATGGGTTGCGGCGTCATATTCGAGATTCCTGCAGGCACCGACAGGGAGCGCATCTTGTATCGGTTCAAGGGCGGCCGAGACGGCATGGAGCCTGACAGCTTGGTCATGGACAGTGCTGAAAACCTCTACGGCACGACATCGGGGGTGGCCAATGCGCCAGTCAGTACGGTTGCGGCACGGTTTTCGAGATCCGGTCAGGGAGTCTCCGGAAGGCAACGTTGTACCGATTCAAGGGCGGTCGGGATGGACAGCACCCCGAGGGCGCATTGGTCATGGATCGCGCCGGCAATCTTTACGGCACGACATCCCAAGGCGGCGAGAACTGCCCGACGGGGGCGGAGCTCGGCCCCGGCTGCGGAACGGTATTCGAGCTCGTTCGTCATTAGGCGCCGACAGCGGGGAACGCTCGGTAGCCTTCGGCGATTGATGCATGAGCGCGCACCGATAAAGCGGCAAAGGCGCGGGCGGATTGAACGGCGGACCGGCTTCTCGCCCGTATACATCCCTGGACCTCGCCGCTCTGCTCGCGCGCAGAGCGGCGAGGCCGGCGGTATCGTCCCGGACTCATGCCCGCTTCTGCAGCACCTCAGCCACCGCCACCGCAAGGCGAACCTGACGCAGAGCGCCGGATTCGGCTTTGCGCGCGCAGGCCAGTGTATCCGGAGGGTCCATGAGCGAGTCCGAATCAAGGCGCCTGCAGGCTGCCAAGGCTGCCGCGCGCACCCGTTTGACGAGCGCAGCCGCTCCGGAGCGCGTCGTCAGGTTGAGGTCGGAATAACCCACGGTTCTGGTTACCGTCATGACCGTGATCGGCGCACCGAGGCTGGAGCGACCGACGACGGTGCTGACCACCGGCGCGGCCTTCAGAGTCACCGGCACGAGCTGGTTGGCCGCGCCAGCTGTGGCGTTTAGGCCCAGTGCGGCCGCAAACAGAAGGGGGGCGCCCCAGCGGACAATGTGCTTGGTCTGCATGATGACCCTCATAGATTGACCTTTTTCGTGTCGGTCAGACTGCAGTCACCCTAACGCGCGCGCTGCGTACATGCATACGTACTTGCTGCAGTTCATGACAAGTATCAGATCTCGCGGCGAAGGCAGCCGGGAGCCGTGAGGGGATTTCGCGTCTGTGAACTCACGCGTAGACCAGCGGCAAAAAGGCTGCCCCGTTGAAAGGCGGAAACGGAGGCCGGAGTGTCTTCAACGGCCGGCACTGGCGGATAAAAGCGCCGCACCGTTCAAGGGCGAAGACCTCGCGGTCGCGATCCGGGATGAATTGCGCCGTATTCTTCTCGTGGTTCCCGGCACTCATCGCCGCAGGCGCGGCATGGGCGGATGTTACGAGGCGGGCTGGGATGCGCTCGAGTGCTGGTACCCGCTTGGACGAAAGAACAGGACGCCCACGATCAGGCCCCCGATGCCGACGATCCGAGTGGTCGTGTTGAACGTCGAGATCGCATAGATCCCGAGCGCGATCAACAGAAGAGCGCTGAGTGCAGGTGCGACCGAGTATTGCAGGAAGGTCGACAGGGATTCCCGAAAGCTGCTCCGGTACAGCCAGGCGCAAACGAGCCCTGCGAGACCGTAATAGTAGGAGACCTGAATGGCGATTGCATTGACCGAATCGGCGAGGATCGTGGCGACCGATGGCATGAAGCTCGACGCGAAGATCACGAGAAGTCCCACGGCGAGCAGCAGGTACATCGTGCGTACGGGCGTCACGGTGCGGGCGTGTACGACGCCGAAGAAACCGGGTAGCGCGCGATCACGGCCCATCGCGAACAGCGTGCGCGAGAACTGCAGCATCGTCGTCTCCAGCGTGGCAATGCTGGAGAGAATGAGCGCGAGCGCGGCGGCGTATCCGCCCATCTTACCGAGCCCGGCCGCGATCGCGACGTTGTAGATCAGGTTGTCGGAAAATCCGCTGGCATCGCGCAGAGAAAACAGCATCAGCGTCGCCGCAGTGAACGCCACGAATGAGGCGATCGTCACGAATATGCTGAGAAACCCGCCGCGACCTGCGGCGTTCGGCCGGTCGTTGCGCGTCTCCTCGGAGAGATTCGCCGTGACGTCCCAGCCCCAATACAGAAAAACACCGATCAGTGCCGAGGAGGCAAAACTCGCACGCGAGTAGTGAAACCCGAGCCACGTCCAGGAAAAGGGATTGACCGCATGTCCGGTCAGGGTGCGCGCGAGTGCGGCGAGGGAAATACCGAACAGGATCAGTAGCTCGATCGAGCTCATCACCACCTGCAGCCGGCTGGTGATCTCGATGCCGGCGATGAGCACCAGCCCGATCCCGAGGAACCATACGGCGCCGATGCTGGTCGTGAGCAGCACGTGGGTGGCGAGCAAGGGGTCGATCAGGTCGATGGTCGCGGTCCCGAGCGGCACGCTGCCCGTGACCATGAAGACCATGGAGGCGATGAGCAGCGCCCAGCCGGAGAGGTAGCCGAACAGCTTGCCAAAGCCGATCTTCGTCCACTCGTAGGCGGCGCCGGCGTTCGCGAATTTCTGATTTAGGCCCTTGTACGCGAGGGCGATGCCGAGCATCGGCAGCGCGAAAAGCAGCACCGCATTCGTCGCGAAGAACCCGGCTGTGGCGAGCAGGCCGGAGATCGCGACCGCGATCGAGAAGGCGGGCGCACTGCCGGCCACGCCCATGATGATGGCTTCGAAGAAAGAAAGGGAATTGGCTTTCAGCTTGTCGCTCATACATTCCTGGTCGCGCTCGCGCGCGGCCGGTGTCGTTCGTTGCATGGGTTGCGCCCGTGGCTCAGGCGGGAGCGCCGTTGCCGGGCAAAGGGGTTCAGTGCCGATACCGGCAACATGTTACCTGTTCCGCCGAGGAATTCCGATACTCCTCGGGAGGCACCGGTAACCGGCCGTGCGCCCGGAGCAGGCGGGGAGGAAGGCGTGCCTTGAGCGGGACGGTGGAGCCGATCGGACCGCCCGCACAGAGGGGGAAATCCGCATAGCCGCGCTGAGGGGGATCCGCTATACGAGGCACGGCGCTCGGGTGAAGTGGTCATAAATAAGGAGATGCGCGATGGCCTCGAAGATACCCCTGTATGGGCTGGTCATGGCCGCGGCAGCCGGACTGTTCGGCAGTCCTGGCGTCGCGCTGTCGCACTCCGACGCCCACAATCTGCAGATCTATGCGGGCGAGATTCTCGGTGACCGCCTCACTGCGATCCCGCTCAGCGGCCGCCCGCCCGTCCTGAACGACAACGCGACCTTCGGCGCACGGTACACGTATGGCCTGTCACAGTGGTTCGCGCTGCAGCTGTCCGCAGGTTACAGCCCCGGGCGCGTCGCCCGAGTCGCGAGCGGGAACACGACTCTCGATCTCACCACGGCCGATCTGGACCTTCTGTTCGACGTGACGCCGACGCTTACCGTGAATGGGCGGCACCTGATGCTGTACACCGAACTCGGTGCGGGGTATGCGTGGGTGAGTCTGCATCATCCACTGCTCGGCAGCATTGACAGCATGCCGGTGCGGCTCACCGCGAGCAACGACTACACCGCCAATGCCGGCCTTGGTGTGCAGTACTACCTCACGGCGAATTTCTTCATCAACCTCGATGCGCGCTATCGGTATATGAGCAGGCTCGTCAACCGTTACAGCCAGGCGCTGAATACCGCCGAAACGACGTTCGGCATCGGCTACAGATTCTGATGCGCCGGCCCGCGGGCACCGCGCTGCTCACCACCGCGCTGCTCACCACTGCGAGCGCGGCTCGGTGAGGAAGCGGACGATCGCGACTGCAAAGCTGAGCAGGACCGGGCCGAGAATCAGGCCTAGGACGCCGAACGCACTGACCCCACCTATGGCGCCGACGAATACCGCGAGCGTCGACACATTGGCGCGGTGGGCCGTCAGGAGCGGCCGGACCACATTCTCCACCAGCACGATACCGGCGCCCCATACGGCGAGAAAGATCGCCCAGCCCCAGTGCGCCTGGATCAGAAGATACAGCACCGCCGGCACCAGCACGACCATTGCGCCGGCCGGCAGGAGCGCCGCGATCATGGCCACGACACCGAACACCAACGGAGAGGGCAGCCCGGCGATCGCAAATCCCGCCGCCACGAGCAGACCCTGAACAATGGCGGTGATCGTGGAGCCATAAACGACGGCCCGGGTGACCTCGCCAAGATAGCGTAGCAGCGGGTCGCGCCGCTCGGCCGGCAGCGGCACCAGCGCGACGAGTTGTTTCAGGAACTTATCGCTGTCCCGCAATAGGAAAAACAGCAGGAACAGCATCATGAAGAAGCTGATCACGGTGCCGAACAGACCAAAGGCGACGTTGCCGCTGGCGGATGCAGCGGATTTGAGCAGTGCCGTACTCGCACCCGTGAACCATGTGTGCACGTCGAGCGCCTGGATTGGCACATGGCGGGACACCCAGTCTAAGGCCGAGCCGACCAGCGGGAGGTGCTTGAGCCGCTCAACCAGAGCCGGAAAGCCGATGAACGGGTGACGGTGCAGATAGCGCAGCAGACCGACGGACTGCTCCACGAAGATCACGCCGAGGAGGGCGATGGGCGCCAGAATGACGAAGGGGGTCGCGGTCGTGAGAATGCCGGCCGATAGCGCCCGCCGTCCCTTGAGTCGGCCGGCGAGCCGCTGGTGCAGGGGATGCAGCATGAAAGCGAGCACGATGGCCCAACCGAGCGCGTCCCGCAGCGGCGCGAGGATGGCGAGGAGCAGATATCCCAGCACTGCCGCAGCCGCGACTGCAAACAGTCGGCTGTAGAAAGGAGACTCAGTCATGGCAGCGCCGACGTCGTCCGCGGCCCCGCAGCTGTCCGGCGCTCGCACTCCGCGCCGTACATTCATGGTCGCGACCGCCGCGCGAGGAGTGTGTGACCGTCAATCGGGGCTCCCGGGAGCTCTTCAGTGCCCCTCCGCAGGTCGGTGGCGCCGGCGCGGGAAACGCCCGGAGAGCCTGTCTTTTGCGGCCCGGTAAAAGATGACGGCCACGAGCAGTGCGCATAGTCCTACGATCACGAAGCTCACCGCGGCATTGATCTGCGCGATGAGTTGTGCCGGCAGACCGAGCACGATGAACACCATGACTGCCAGGAAGCCGAGCCCGATGAGCAGGTAGTCGAAGGTTGCCCGAAACCAGCTCAAGGCGAGGGAGCCTCCGATCAGGGCCGTTCCGGCCGCCACGATGCCGAGGGTGATGGACCAGCCCTGGTAGGCGGCAATCACCGGCGCGAGTGCGCCTTGGAAGACTGCGGTCCATTGCGGAACGCCCCAGCCGAACCCATAAATCAGCGACCCGCCGCAGAGGCTGACCGCCACCAGCGCGGATATGATGAAGCGTGGGGTGCGTAGGGCCATTGCGAGTCTCTCGAGCGTCGTGGCGGAAAGTGCCCGAGCATCTTAGCGAAAACAGGGCCTGCGGTGCGGGTATAGGGCTTGCGGTCTGCACGCGCCATGGCGCTGTAAGACCTGAGAACCCGCACGCCCGGACAGAGCCCCCTCTGGCTGGTAGTATCATTTTCCGCCGAAGCGTTCGGACCGCTGCGAAGAATGCCTGCCTGCCCGACCGGAAGCCGAGCCCTGCCCGTGGATGCGCGCGCGCATGGCCGTGCCGTGCCCCGGCGCCGACTCTTGCGGCTGGGGGGAGCGGTCCTGCTCGCCAGTCTGCTCGGGGCTTGCGCGACTCCGCGTCTGCCGGCCCCGCCGACGCTCATTGCTCAGGTCGCCCCGCCCGGCTTTCCGCGCGATGTGCGCTTCCTCAGCAACGACCGTGATTTCCTCGTAAGGCATCTGAAGGCGGCGGTGCGCAGTCTGAGTGCGGCCGCCGACGGGACACCGATCCGGATCCTGGCCCTCTCCGGTGGCGGTGCTGGCGGGGCGTTCGGGGCGGGCGCGCTCTATGGGCTGACGCACGCAGGCAAACGACCCGTCTTTCAGGTTGTCACGGGCGTCAGCGCCGGGGCGCTGCTCGCGCCGTTCGCGTTCCTAGGACCGTCCTGGGATCCGCAGCTCAAAGATGCCTTCGACAGTCACCGTACGGAGCACCTGCTGCGGCCACGTCCCTGGCTCGGCATTCTGTTCCATCCGGGAATCTACCGGCGTCGACCCCTCGTCGCACTGGTCGACCACTTCGTCACGGCGCGCATGATTCGCGCAGTCGCCGCCCAGGCCCGACGGGGACGGCTGCTCCTGGTTGCTACGACGGACCTCGACAAGCAGGAATCGGTGATCTGGAACATGGGCCTGATCGCCGAGCACGGCGGCCCGGCGGCCCGCAAGCTCTTTGCCCAAGTCCTGGTGGCCTCTGCGAGCATTCCGGGTGTGTTTCCGCCGGTGATCATCCGGGTGCAGGGCGGCGGGAAAACCTACGACGAGATGCACGTCGACGGCGGCACTACCCTGCCGTTTTTTGTCGCCTCCAACATTGCGGACGTTCTTCCGCTGCAACTGCCCGAGCTCCAAGGGGCGCGGGTCTACGTGATCGTCAACGGTCAGCTGAGCACCTATCCTAAGACGACCGCGCAAAAACCCATGGCGGTGTTGTCACGCAGTTTCTCCGCGGCGCTGATGCACGCGTCCCGACGGGCCCTGGTGCTGTCGGCCGTGTTTGCGCGGCAGTTCGGCATGCACTTGCGCTTCACGTACCTGCCGATGAGCTATCCATATCACGGCTCGCTCGATTTCAAATACTCCAACATGCACAGGCTGTTTAACTACGGCGTGCGCTGCGCAGAAGCCGGCCAGCTCTGGACGACGCTCGATCAGGCGATCGACGAGGGACAACGCGCGGCCACCGAGTTGCCCCAGATTTCCCACCAGTGCCCCGCCGCGCCTGTTCTCGCCGCGTACTGAGCCCGGTGCGCCCACCCCGGTGCTGCGGGCCGCTTGTGGAGGAAGAAAGGCGGCCGGTCTGATGGCCGGCCGCCCAGGTCTGCGCTGCCGATCGCGCGCCCGATTGATCGAGCAATCAGGCCAGATCGAACCGATCCAGGTTCATGACCTTGTTCCAGGCCGCAATGAAGTCGTGGATGAACTTCTCCTGCGCGTCCGCGCTGCCGTACACCTCGGCCAGCGCGCGCAGCTGCGAATTCGAGCCGAACACGAGGTCGACGCGAGTACCGCTCCACTTCAGCTTGCCCGTCATCCGGTCGCGTCCCTCGAATACATCGTGCGCAGCGGAGACTGGCTTCCATTCGGTGCTCATGTCGAGCAGATTGACGAAGAAGTCGTTGCAGAGCGTCTGCGGCCGCTGGGTGAATACACCGTGGGGGCTCTGATCGAAATTCGCATTCAGCACGCGCATGCCGCCGATCAGCACCGTCATCTCAGGTGCGGTGAGCGTCAGCAGCTGCGCCTTGTCCACCAGGAGTGTCTCGGCCTTGCCGCCTTGCCCGGCTTTCAGGTAGTTCCGAAACCCGTCTGCCACCGGCTCCAGGACCGCGAAGGAGGTGATCTCGGTCTGGTCCTGGGATGCGTCCATGCGTCCGGGTGCGAACGGTACGCTCACCGCGTGCCCTGCGTTCCTCGCCGCCTGCTCCACCGCGGCGCAGCCACCGAGCACGATCAGGTCCGCCAGCGAGACTTTCTTGCCGCCGCCTGCGGTACCGTTGAACGCCTCCTGAATGCCCTCCAGGGTGTGCAAAACCGCCGCGAGCGAGGCCGGCCGGTTCACTTCCCAGCCCTTCTGCGGCGCGAGGCGGATGCGCGCTCCGTTCGCGCCCCCGCGCTTGTCCGATCCGCGGAAAGTGGATGCCGCGCCCCATGCGGTGCAGACCAGCTGCGGAATCGTCAAACCCGAAGCCAGAATCCTCCCCTTCAGCGCAGCCATGTCCCGCTCATCGACGAGCGCATGATCAACTGCCGGGATCGGATCCTGCCAGATGAGCACTTCGGCGGGCACCTCCGGTCCCAGATACCGGGCGCGCGGGCCCATGTCGCGGTGAGTCAGCTTGAACCACGCGCGCGCGAAAGCATCAGCGAATTCCTCGGGGTGCGTGTGGAAGCGCCGCGCGATCCTGGCATACGCCGGGTCGAAGCGTAGCGCCAGATCGGTTGTCAGCATCGATGGCCCATGGCGCTTGGAAGGATCGTGCGCGTCCGGGACCATGCCGTCTCCTGCCGCGCCCTTGGGCTTCCATTGATGCGCGCCCGCGGGGCTCGTGGTGAGTTCCCACTCATAGCCGAAGAGGTTCTCGAAGAAGTTGTTGCTCCAGCGCGTCGGCGTTGTAGTCCAGGTGACCTCCAGGCCGCTGCTGATGGTGTCGCCGCCCTTGCCGGAGCGAAAGCTGCTCCGCCAGCCGAGACCCTGATCTTCGATTCCCGCAGCCTCGGGCTCTGGGCCGACATGCGAGGCGGGGCCCGCGCCGTGAGTCTTGCCGAAGGTGTGTCCGCCCGCGATCAGTGCGACCGTCTCCTCGTCGTCCATGGCCATTCTGGCAAACGTCTCGCGGATGTCCTTCGCTGCGGCGAGCGGATCCGGGTTGCCGTTCGGCCCCTCGGGGTTGACGTAGATCAGACCCATCTGCACGGCTGCGAGGGGGTTCTCCAGGCTCCGCTTGCCCGAATGGCGCTTGTCGCCGAGCCACGCGGTCTCCGCCCCCCAGTAGACGGACTCATCCGGCTCCCAGACGTCCGCGCGACCGCCGGCATAGCCGAAGGTCTTGAACCCCATCGACTCAAGCGCGACGTTGCCGGCGAGGATGATGAGGTCACCCCATGAAATCTTCTGGCCATACTTCTGCTTGACGGGCCAGATCAGCCGGCGCGCCTTGTCGAGATTCACGTTGTCCGGCCAGCTGTTCAACGGCGCGAAGCGCTGTTGTCCTGAGCCGGCCCCGCCGCGCCCGTCGCCGATCCGGTACGTGCCGGCGCTGTGCCATGCCATGCGGACGAACAACGGGCCATAATGTCCAAAGTCCGCCGGCCACCAGTCCTGCGAATCCCTCATCAGTGCGAGCAGATCCTGCTTCACGGCCGCAAGGTCCAATGTCCTGAATGCCTCGGCATACTTGAACCGGGTGTCCAGCGGATCGGAGAGCGCAGAGTGCTGATGCAGAATGCGCAGGTTGAGCTGATCGGGCCACCAATCCCGGATGGACGTGCCACCGCCGGCGGCATGCTGAAACGGGCATTTTGATTCGTTGGGCATCTGTCATCTCCTCAGGCCGGCATTCGCCGGCCTTGCTGCGCCGCGCGGAGCCGCGTCATTTTTGATTCAGGAACACTGTAAAATAGATGCGGCTCGAGCGGAACGCGATTTCTTCTATTCGCGCTATAGACGGTATCTATCGACACGAAGGCGGCGGCCGTCGGCGTACAATTCAACACTCCTGCATCGCACGGCCGTCGAGGCGTGCTGCCAGACTCGGCGGTGCGTCGGGCTCGCGCCGACGGTAACGGGTCCGCGGCGCGCACGCGACCATGACAGCCTGACTTCCCTGCAAGCCACCCATCCCATATGAGCCGCATGATGCCCCGACTGCGCGCGTTCCTTCCGATCGGCGTACTGCTCATCGCCATGATCTCGGTGCAGAGTGGGGCGTCGCTTGCCAAGACCTTGTTCCCGATCGCCGGGCCTGCAGGCACGGTCACGGTCCGAGTCGGCTTCGGCACCGTCATCCTATGTCTGGTGCTGAGGCCATGGCGCACCCGCATCACACGTGAATCGCTTGCGCCGCTCGTCGTTTACGGCGTTGCGCTGGGTCTGATGAACTTCCTCTACTATCAGGCGCTCGACCGGCTGCCCCTCGGGGTCGCTGTGGCGGTGGAGTTCATCGGGCCGCTCACGGTCGCCGTGTTGTCTTCCCGCCGGACGATCGACTTCCTGTGGATTATGCTCGCGGTTGCCGGCTTCATGCTGCTCCTGCCGGTGCTTCCTCAGGTGCGCCACGCCAGCCTGACGGGAATACTGTTTGCGTTGGGTGCCGGCGCGTGCTGGGGCCTGTACATCGTCTTTGGGCAAAAGGCCGGACATCATCTCGGCACGCAGACCGTGGCCCTCGGCAGTATCATCTCTGCGGTGCTGATCGTTCCCGCGGGGCTGCTGCATGCACCCTCAGTCCTCTTCTCGCGTGCGGTCCTGCTGCCGGGGCTCGCAGTGGCGGTGCTTTCCACCGCGCTTCCCTATACGCTCGAGATGATCGCTCTGACGCGCCTTCCGGCCCGAACGTTCGGGGTTCTCATGAGCCTAGAGCCGGCGGTCGGCGCGCTCGCCGGGCTGGTGTTTCTCGACGAAACGCTGAGCCTCTCGCAATGCAGCGCGATCTCGCTCGTCATACTCGCCTCCATCGGAGCGACCGCCACCGCGCACGAGCGGATGCCGGCCCCGGTCCCGGACTAACCGGCGCTGCGTCCTGGGGCTATCATCATCGTGGGGCGCGTAGCGCCGTTCAGAGGGCGGACTGTGGCTACAGATGAACGGGCGGGGGCCGCGTCAGCCTATGACCTGATCGTCATCGGCGGCGGTGTGAACGGCGTCGGTATTGCCCGCGACGCTGCCGGGCGGGGCCTGTCGGTGCTGCTTCTCGAGCAGCGCGACCTCGCCGGTGCGACTTCGTCGGCTTCCTCCAAACTCATTCACGGCGGTCTGCGTTACCTTGAGCATAGCGAATTCCATCTCGTGCGCGAAAGCCTCAAGGAGCGGGAGGTGCTTTGGGCGGCAGGGCCTCACATCGTCCGGCCGCTGCGATTCGTGTTGCCGGTGAGCGCCGGCATGCGGCCGGCGTGGATGCTCAGGACCGGCCTCTTTCTTTACGATCACATCGGCGAGCGCAAGCGTCTCGCGGCGACGCGCACTTTGCGCCGGGGAAGCGACGCGGCGTTCGATCCGCTGCGCGAGCATTTGCGAGTGGCGTTCGAATATTCGGATTGCGCGGTAGATGACGCGCGACTGGTGGTGATAAATGCGGTCGACGCGCGTGAGCGGGGCGCCG
>JAKAYU010000307.1 GCA_021809525.1 Pseudomonadota bacterium
CCGCACTCCTTCGAGGCGAACCCGGCGGTCGCGCGTGAGGTGACGAGCGCGGCGGTCGTGGTGATGAACGGTCTGGGGTACGACGCCTGGATCGATCGTCTGCTGGCGGCAGTCCCGGACCCGCGCCGCCGGGTGATCGACGTGCGTCGCCTGCTCGGGCTGCGCTCGGACACCGTCAATCCGCATCTCTGGTACGACCCGCGCACCATGCCGGCGGTCGCGCGAGCGGCCGCCGAGGCGTTTGCGGCCCTGGAGCCCGCCCATGCGGCGTACTTCGCTGCCAACGCGCGCCAGTTTGATGCCTCGCTCGCTCCGTGGCGGGCCGCCATCGCGGCATTCCGCAAGAACTACGGCGGCACGCCGGTCGCGGTCACCGAGCCGGTCGCCGACGCGCTGCTCGAGGCTGCAGGCTGCCGCATCCTCACCCCGCTCGCGCTTGAGCTTGCCATCATGAACGGGACGGATCCCTCGCCGCAGGACGTGGCGGCCGAGCAGGCGCTGCTGCGTGGGCGCGCGGTCAGAGTCCTCATCTACAACCAGCAGGTGACCAGCCCCCTGACCGCCTCGTTCCTGCAGCTGGCGCGTGAGCACCACATCCCGGTGGTCGGGGTGTACGAGACGATGCCGCAGCCCGGCTATCACTATCAGTCGTGGATGCTGGCCGAGGTCGAGGCGCTGCGCGAGGCGGTCGCTCATGGCGTATCGAGCCAACGACTGAGCGGCACGGCGGGGGGGCGATGAACGGGGCCGCGCCTGCGCTCGCTGTGCAGAGCCTCTGCGTCGCGCTCGGCGGCCGCCGGGTCCTGCGCAACGTGAGTTTCGAGCTCGAGGTCGGCGAGTTCTGCGCGCTGATCGGCCCGAACGGCTCGGGCAAGACGACGCTGCTGCGCGCGATTCTCGGCTTCATTCCAATCGACTCGGGACGAATCAGTGTTGACGGCGATGCGCCTGGCGCGGCCGGGCGCATCGGCTACGTACCGCAGAAGATCGCGCTCGATCCGAGCCTGCCGCTGCGCGCCCGCGATGTGGTGGCGCTCGGACTCGACGGGGCACGGCTCGGGCCACCGCTGCCCTCGAAGAGGCGCGCGGGGCAAGTTGAGCAGATGCTCCAGGCGGTCGGGGCGGCGGAGTTTGCCGATCAGCGTGTCGGGGTGCTCTCGGGGGGGCAGCAGCAGCGGGTGCTGGTGGCCCATGCACTCGTGCGCCGGCCGCGGCTGCTGCTGCTCGATGAGCCGCTCGCGAATCTCGATGTGCGCAGTACCGCGGAGATCGTCGCGCTGCTGCGCCGGCTGTCGCGCGAATACGGCGCCGCGGTGCTGCTCTCGGCACACGACATGAACCCGCTGCTGCCGGCGATGGATCGGATCGTGTATCTGGCGAACGGCTCGGCCGTGGCCGGCACTGCCGATGAGGTGGTGCGCACCGAAGTGCTGAGCAGCCTGTACGGCTATCACGTCGATGTGGTGCGCGTGCACGGCCGCGTGGTGGTGGTGGCGGCCGAGGCGCGCGATGAGATCCGCGATGCCGTGGCGCGCGATCCCATTCACTCCGCTCCCGTTCCCTGAGCGGCGATCAGCCCCGTGTACTTCGCGCTGTCAGCCCCGGGATTCTGGACCAATGGTCCGGTGCGCGTCGCCCTGGCCGTCGGCGGCAGCGCGGCGCTCGTGTGCGCGGTGGTCGGCATGGCGACGGTCATGCGCCGCCAGTCCTTCGCCGGCCATGCGCTTGCCGATGTGAGCAGCGCGGGCGGCTCGGCCGCGTATCTGCTCGGCGTCAATCCGCTGCTCGGCTTTCTCGGCATGGCGGGCGCGGCCGCCGGCGTGATGGAGTGGGCCGATATCCGCGAGGCGCGCGAACGCGATCTGCTCACCGGGGTCGTGCTCGGCGCAGGCCTCGGGCTTGCGGCACTGCTGCTGTACTTCGATGCGACCGTGCGCAGCGTCAGCGGCGCGGCGGTGACCGTGCTGTTCGGCTCGATGTTCACCATCCCGGCGACGATCGTGCCCTTTGCGCTCGCCGTGGCAGCGCTCGCGCTCGCGGCGAGCGCCATCATCTACCGGCCGCTTCTCCTCAGCGCCCTGTCGGTTGACCTGGCTCGCACGCAGGGCATCCGCGTGCGGGCCGTGTCCCTGACGCATGCGCTGGCACTGGCACTCGCGGTGTCGCTGTCGGCCATGACCGTCGGGGCGATTCTCTCCACGGCGCTGCTGATCGGACCGGCCGCCGCGGCGCTGCGGGTCGCACGGCGGCCCGCGACGGCGCTCGCGCTTGCGGCGCTGATCGGGCTCGCGGCGAGCTGGGGCGGGATCGTGCTCGCCTATCAGAGTTTCTACTGGACGCCGGGGCACGGCTGGCCGGTGAGCTTCTTCATCGTGGCGCTCATCTTTGGCGCCTATCTGCTCGCCGGGTGGGCGGCGGGCCGCGCCAAGCGGCCGGCCGCGGTCCCCTCGGGCTGCGAGGAGCACTGAGGTGTTCTCGACATTCATGCTGCACGCGTGGATCGTCGCCACGATGGTGGCCGTCGTTGCCGGCGCGGTGGGCTTCTTCGTGGTCGCGCGCCGGGCGGCCTTCGCGGCCCACGCGCTGCCGCTCGGCGCGTTTCCCGGCGCTGCGGCGGCCGCGCTGCTCGGGGTGAACGAGCTGCTCGGGCTGGCGGTGTTCTGCGCGCTCGGCGTGGTCGCGATCAGTCAGCTGCAGCGTGCCGAGCGCAGCGAGGTCGCCAGCGCGCTGTGGCTCGCGCTGTCGCTCGCGGTGGGCACGCTGCTGCTGAGCCTCTCCGGCGCCTATGCGGAGAGTCTCTACGGGCTGCTGTTCGGCGCGGTGCTCGGCATCAGCACCCAGCAGCTACTCGGGGTGGCCGTACTCAGTGCGCTGGCGCTGGCACTGGTGGCGCTGTTCGCCCGCCCGCTGCTGCTCGAGTCGCTCTCCGGGGATCTCGCCGCCGCAGCGCTCGGGCGCTAGATCGG
>JAKAYU010000308.1 GCA_021809525.1 Pseudomonadota bacterium
TCGTCATCCGTAATGCGATCAGGCGACGATTCCCGCAAACTGTTGCAAATCGGACTCGGTCAGGCGCGGCCCAGGGGTCAGCGGGAACACCTGGATGCGAGTCCCTCGCATTGAGAACCGCTGGAAACAGAGTCGAGGACTATGATTTCGGGCTAAAAATGGGCTATGCTCCCACCGCCGTGAGCAGGGTCGGCAGGTCGAGCCGACGCAGGCCAGCGGTCGCGACCCCGTCGATCAGATCGTCGAACAGGATCCGCTTCCCAGCCAGGATCGTCGCGATCCGCTGCTCGATGCTCTCCGGCGTGAGATAGGCGAACACCTGCACCGGGCGGGTCTGGCCGATGCGGTGCGCGCGGTCCTCGGCCTGCGTCTCCGCCGCCGGGTTCCACCAGCGGTCGAAATGAAACACCACCGAGGCGGCGGTCAGGTTCAACCCCACCCCGCCGGCGCGCAGCGAGGCCACCAAGACCGCGCGTTGCGGGTCGGCGGCGAAGGCGGCGATGGCCCGATCGCGCGCGGCCGGGCTCATGCGCCCGGTGAGCAACACGGGGCGGAGCGGCGCCAAGGTCTCGGCCAGCCACTCGGCGCCGAACGGGGCCGCGACGAACTGGGTGAACACCAGCGCCTTCTCCCCGCCGGCCGCGACCGACGCCAGCCGGCGGCGCAGATCCTCGGCCTTGGCCGAAGCACCGGTTTCCGGGCAGACGTTGCAGATCTGCTTGAGCCGCAGGATCAGCTCGAGCACATGCACGATCCGCACCCGGGCGCCGAGCGCGCGGAGCCACACCAGACCGTCCCGCTCGGCCACGTCGTAGGCGGCGCGCTGTGCCGGGGTCAGATCGGGGGCGAGGGTAAAGGCGGTCTTGGCCGGCAGTTCGGGCAACACCGCCGCGCGCCGGCGGCGCAGCTGCACCTGGGCGAGGCCGCGCCGGATCCCCGACAGCAGCGCTCCGCGAGGGGAGAGGCCGGGGGCGACGAAATCGAGGATCGAAACGGCGTCGTCCGGGCAATTCTCCAGCGGCGTGCCGGTCAGCGCCCAGGCGCGCTCGCGGCGCAGCGCCTTCACGGTGGCGGCCAGGTCAGTGCCCGCGTTCTTGATCCGCTGTGCCTCGTCGGCCACCACCACGCGCCAAGTCCGGCGCAGCGGCCCGAACGGCGCCGGCAGCGCGGCGTCGGCACGCAACGTGTCGTAGCCCACCAGGAACACCTGCGCTGGGGCCCGCCAGCGCCGCCGCCGTTCCTCCCTCGGTCCCACGCAGGTAGCGAGCACGAGTTCCGGCGCCCATTCGCGCAGATGCCGCCGCCATTGCAGCACCAGGCTGGCCGGCACCACCACCAGCGCCGCGCCGCCGGCACCGTCGACCAGCAGCAGGCGTAGCGCGGCGATCGCCTGGATGGTCTTGCCGAGGCCCATCTCGTCGGCGAGCAGTACGCCCGGTTCGGCCAGTAGCCGAGCGATTCCCTGCTGCTGGTAGGGCGGCAACGGCGCGGGCCAGGTCAGGCCGAAAGCCTCAGCCGGCACATCCATGCCGGGTCACTCGGTCTCGTCCTTCGCTGCCAGCGCGGCATCGAGGCTGGAATCCTCGGTATAGGTGGTCGCGAGTGGCTCGGTGACGAGCGCTCCGCTGCGGCCGAACAGGCGGGCGAGATCCCATTGCGTAACCCAGCCCTTGATGTAGTGACGCATGGTCCGCGAGCTGGTGCGCACCGGGGGCGGCAGCGGCGGCGCGGCCCAGTCATAGGCTTCGGAATACAGGCGTTGCAGCTTGTCGTGGCAGGTGCGCAGGTCGCGCTCGGCGGGCGGGGCCAGGCGGTGCTCGCGCACGCTCTGTTCGATCGCGGCGATGCCGGCCAGCGCAAGCTGCGCCTCGCGCTCGCGGCTCTTGAGGCGCAGGCGTTCGGGCAGGCGCTCGCTGTCGAGCTTCTGATCGATGACCGCGGCGACGAAATCGTCGGTCACGGCGAACACTGCGACCAGCCCCGGGACGCGCGGTGTGCCGGGCAGGCCGAGCCAGGCGGCAAGCTCGGCATAGGCAAGACCGCGTTGCAGCGGGGTGTAACGCCCGATCAGCTCGACCTCGTCCAGGAACAGGCACCACGGGCCGTAGCCGGCGGCGCGGAACAGGCGCGGCAGGAAGGCGATGCGCTGGGCCAACAGGTCGCGCGGATCGATGCGTGGGAGCGGGAAGCTGCGCTGCGCGCCGGCCTCGCGCAGCGCCTGTCGGATCGCCGTGGTGGGCAGTTGGCTACCGGCCAACAGGCGCTCGATCGCGCGCAGCAGTTCGGGCGCGGCGGCACGGCGGAGCAGGAACAATGCGGCGGCGAAGATCGGCGCGAAACCGGCTTCCGGTGCGCTGACATCGTCTTCCAGCGCCTGTAATCGTTCCGGGTGCGCGCGCAAGGACGCCAGACAGGCGCCGACCGCCTCGTCGGTGGAATCGGGCAGCACCACGTTGCGCACCGCGGCGGCGAATACGCCGGCCGGGTGGGAGAGCGAGGTCTCCTTGCTGATCGCTACCCGGCTGACCACGGCGCGGTGGGCACGCGCGACCTCGCAGAGGTAGCCGAGCAGATGGGATTTGCCGGACCCGAACCCGCCGGAGAGGCCGAAACCGGGAGGGCGGTCCCGGTCCCAGGCCGCTTCCAGCGCCGCGTCGAACCCCGCCTCGATCAGGCCGTGCTCATTGCCCATGAGACGGATCGCGGTACGGTTGGGCACTCCGGCCCGCAACGCCTCAATCGCGATGCGCGCTTCGAGGTTCATGCGCCGAGCCACACCAGCGGCGCGACCGGATTTTGCCCTTGCCCGGGTCGCACGTCCGGCCAGACCCGCATCTTGAGGGCGTCGTAATGATCGAGCGCGCGCCGCGGTTCCCCGCCGATCATCGCATCCGTGGCCAGCACCGCGACGAACAGGCCGGGCAGGTGCTCAGCATCATCGATCAACTCGCGCAGCACCTC
>JAKAYU010000073.1 GCA_021809525.1 Pseudomonadota bacterium
CCCCTCCAGCGGTAAACCCCGTTTTTTTTGTAAGCGGATGGCCCTCGGGGCCGCATTCAGGGCTGCCGCGCGCCTGCACCGTGCGGCGCGCTACGGTTCCTCGGCGCAGGCGCCGTGCACGATCTCCCTGAGCCACCGGTTGATGTCCTCCGCGCTGCATTCTCCGTGCGCGTGCAGCACCGCCAAAACGCCCTGCAGGTGAACGGCGAGCGCTGCGGCGAGTGCGCGCGGCGGCTGATGCGACAGCATCGTGATGGCCTCATCGAGAGCATCGATGCACGCTTCGATCGCCTCGCTCTGATCTTCTCGTGTTGAGCTCATCAGCCCGATCTCCGGTTGGATACAGCGCCGGAACCGAAGCGTACGCGCGCGCCGGTGTACGCTCTCCGGCTGATGTGAATTTGTGCGCGAATGCGTACGCTAATGAAATTCCAAACGCGGGCTGCCTGCCTAGACTGATCGTGCGCTGAGGTGGCGCACCGACACACTGAGGAGCCCCGCATGAACAGCTTCACGCTCACCGCGATCGGCAATCTCTCGCGCGATCCGGAGCTCATCGTCAAGGGCGAGCGGATGTACGCGCGGTTCTGCCTGATCGGTCACGACTACGCCGGCCGGGACGAGGAGGGCGGGGAGCGCGAGCTGCTGACCAGCATCTGGTTCGTCGCCTTCGGGGCCCTCGGCGAAGCCATCGCGCGCAACGCATTCAAGGGCGATCAGCTCATCCTCGAGGCGCAGGTACGCGCGGACAACTGGGTCGACCGCCAGGGCGAGCGCCGCTACGACTACGCGCACGTCGTGCAAGGCTTTCGGTTCGGGGCGCCCGGCAGGAGCAAGCGCGAGGAACTAGCGCGGGGGGCGCAAGCGTCCGAGGCGCCCGCGCCGTGCGGGCAGGCCGCCGGTCGCGAGGCATGAGGTCGCGACAGCGGCCGCGTGTGCGCACTTGCGGATGTCAGGCCCATCGGGAGCTCAGCGTATGAATCGTCACATGAGGGGTGCCTCGCCCTTGCGCATCGTGCGGGGAGTGTTCCTGCTCGTCGCTGTCGCGATGCCGGCGCTCGCCGCGGCGCAGGCATCGCCGTTTCTCACCGGTGCGACCGCCCTCGAGAGCAACATTCTCGCCTGGCTCACGCCGGTCGCGGTGATTCTGGTGATGGTCCTGGGGGCCATGGCCATGGCGAACCGGATTTCCTGGGGTTGGTGCATCGCCGCGATACTCGGAATTGCGATCGCGTTCGGCGCCCCCCAGATCGTCGCGTGGGTGCGCGGGATGTTTGGTGTCTGAGAGCCCGCATGATGAGCCGCCACACCGCCGCCCTCACCGCCGATCCTCTGTTCGTGGGGGCGACTCGCCCGCCGATGCGCTGGGGCGTGACCTACAGCGCGCTGCTGTTCAATCTCGTCTTCACGCTGGAGGTGTTCCTGCTCACGCGCAACCTCCTGACGCTGCTGCTGGCCTTGCCGGTCCATGGGTTGAGTGCGCTGCTGTGCGCACGCGATGCCCGCTACTTCGATCTTCTGCTGCTGGCGGCTCGCACCCGCATTGCGGCGCTGCTCGGCAACCGGTTCATGTGGGGCGCTGTGAGCTACAGCCCGCTCGCGCTCGATCTGCCGGACCGCAGGGGGCGCCGGCGCGCACGCGAGGTGCTGTGCTGGTGCGACCGCGCGGCGGAGCGGCGCGCATGCTGAGGAACACGGCAGGGGCGCTCGGTCGGGAGCTTGAGGTGCAGCGGCACGTTCCGTACAGCGCGCACGTTGCCCCGGGGGTGCTCAGGACTCGCAACGGAGAGTACCTGCAGGTGTTTCGGCTCGGCGGCCAGAGCTTCGAGAGCGCCGATGCGCTTCAGATCAATGGCTGGCACGAGCGGCTGAACGTGCTCTGGCGCAATCTCGCGGAGCCTGGGCTCGCGCTGTGGACCCACGTGGTGCGCCGCCGCGAGCCGATCGGTGCGACGGAGCCGCCCGGCCCGGGGTTCGCGAGCCGGCTGCGCGGCAAGTACCTGCGGCGTCTCAGCGGCGAGCGTCTCATGGTCAATGAGCTTTATCTGGCGGTGCTCTACCGTCCGACGCCCGGACGCGCGACGCATCTTCTCGCGCGCATGCTGGTCTCGGCGCGCCCCGACGATCAGGCGCGCGAGTTGGCCGAGGCGTTGGAGGTGTGCGCGCGGCTGGGGCGGACGCTGTGTGCGGCGCTCGCCCGCTATGAGCCGCAGCCGCTTTCCTGCTACCGCGACGACGATCGCTGGTATTCGCAGCTGCTGGAGTTTCTGGCGCTCCTCGTCAGCGGCGAGCGGCGGCGCGTGCCGCTGCCGCGCGGGCCGGTGGCGGGCACTCTCGGGGCGGCCCGGCTGTACTTCGGCAACGAAGTGATCGAGTACCGGATGCTCGCCGGGACGCGCGCCGGCGCAATGCTCGGCATCAAGGAGTACCCGACGCCGAGTGTCCCGGGCATGCTCGATGCGCTGCTCGCGGCGCCGTTTCCCTTCGTGCTCACGCAGTCGTTCGTCTTTCTCTCCAAGGCGAGCAGCCAGCAGCTGCTGACGCGCCAGATCAACCGCATGGCCAATGCCGGGGATTTCGCGGTGTCACAGGCCGCAGAGCTCGCCCAGGCGCTCGATGCGCTCACCAGCAATGAGTTCGTCATGGGCGAGCATCATCTGAGCCTGCAGGTGCTCGCCGACCTCGAGGAGCAGCCTGTGGGAATGCCGGGCCGGCCTCTGGAGGAGCTCGAGCAGCATCTGGCGCGCGCCCGCACGCTGCTCGCCGACACCGGCATGACCGTGGCGCGTGAGGATCTCGGCCTCGAGGCGGCATTCTGGGCGCAGCTGCCGGGCAACTTCGCGTTCCGGCCGCGCCGGGCGCCGATCACCTCGCGCAACTTCTCCGCGCTCGCACCGTTTCATAACTTTCCGGCCGGGCGGGCGAGCGGCAATCACTGGGGCGAGGCGCTCGCGATCCTGCAGACCCGCGCCCATTCGGCGTTCCACTTCTCCCTGCACGCCGCGCAGGGGAGCGAGGGCGGAGGGCGTGACACCGGGCACACCTTCATCTGCGGACCGACCGGTTCGGGCAAGACCGCACTCATCGGCTTTCTGGTGGCGATGCTGACGCGCTGCGGCGCGACGCAGGTCATTCTCGACAAGGACCGGGGCCTGGAGATTCTCGTGCGGGCGCTCGGCGGGCAGTACCTGCCGCTGCGCAACGGGCAGCCCACGGGCTTCAATCCGCTGCAGCTGCCGCCGACGGCCGGCAATGTGGAGTTCCTGCGCAGCTGGCTCGAGCTGCTCGGGCGGCCGCCGCTCGGCGGGGCGCTCACGGTGCGCGAAGTGCGCGAGCTCGATCAGGCGCTGCGCGGCACGCTGGCGCTTGCTCCCGAGGCGCGGCGGCTCTCGCGCCTGCTGGAATTTCTCGATGCCACCGATCCGGAGGGCCTTCACGGGCGCCTTGCGCGCTGGAGCGAACGCGCTCGGGGCGAGTACGCATGGGTCTTTGACAACCCCAGCGATACCGTTGCCGGGCAGCTCTCGCGCGCGGCACTCGTGGGCTTCGACGTGACGGAGTTCCTCGAGCACGAGCGCTGCCGCGCAGCCATCTCGCTGTATCTGCTGCACCTGGTGCGTCAGCTGCTCGACGGCCGCCGCCTGGTGTGCTGGATCGATGAGTTCTGGCGGCTCATCGAGGATCCGGCCTTTGAGCAGTTCGCCAAAGACGGACCGAAGACCTGGCGCAAGTTGAACGGGGTGATGGTCGTGGCGACCCAGAGCGCGAGCGATGTGCTCGGCAGCCGCATCAGCCGCACCGTCATCGAGCAGACGCCGACCAAGATCTTCTTCCCGAACCCCACGGCATCGGGCGAGGAGTTCGTGCAGGGCTTCGGTCTCACCCGGCGGGAGTTCGCGCTGATCAAGGAGGAGCTCGAGCCCGGCGCGCGCTCCTTCCTCGTCAAGCAGGGCTCGCAGAGCCTCGTGTGCCGGCTCGAGCTCGCGGGGCTCGAGGCCGAGCTCGAGGTCCTCTCGGCAAGGTCGAGCGGATTGCGCCGGCTCGAGCCGTTGCTGCGCGAGCACGGCGCCGAGCCGCTCGCGTGGCTCGATGCCTTTCTCGCGGCCCCGGCCGCGGAGTGATCCTTTGGAGGTAGGCGATGAGATCGAGCAAGCCTGTGGCGAAGTTTTCCCTCCTGGTGCTGCTCGTGGCGGCGCCGGCGGCGCACGCGCAGTGGGCGGTGATTGATGTGGCGGCCGTCACGCGCCTCACCACCGAGATCCAGACGCTCGAGCAGTCCTTGGCGATGCAGCGGCTGCAGTTTCTCGAGGCCGAGCAGCAGCTTCGCGCCATGACCGGGGAGCGGGGCATGCAGAACCTGCTCGCAAACGTGCGCCGCAACTACCTGCCGCAGAACTGGCAGCAGCTGACCATGGCCATGGCGGGCCGTTCCGCGGCCTATCCGGGATTCGCGGCGAGCGTGCGCGCCGGCGTTGTCGAGCTGCGCACGCTGACCCCGGCGCAATTCGCGCGGCTCTCCCCGGGGGCGCAGGCGCAGCTGCGCGCCGACCGGCAGACGGCAGCGCTGCTGCAGGCGCTCTCGATGCAGGCGCTCTCGAATGCCAGCGGCAGGTTTGCCGGACTGAAGCGGTTGATCGCCGCGATCGGTTCGGCGCGCGATCAGAAGGCGATCCTCGATCTGACCGCGAGGATCGGCGCCGAGCAGACCATGCTCGAGAACGAGCAGACGAAGCTCCGGGTGCTGTTTGCGGCCGCGCAGGCCGAGCAGTGGGTTGATCGCGAGCGGGCCCGCGAGCAGGCGATCGCGGCGCAGGGCAACTTCGCCACCCGCTTCCAGCCGACCCCCTGAGCGGCGCACGGGCGGGGTGGGCGGAGCGGGCAAAGCGGCGCGAGGCGGCAGTCATGGGCTTCTTCGAGACATTCTGGGTGTGGCTGAATGGCGCACTGTCGAGCTACATCGGCGCCACGACGGCGCGGGTGGCGACGATCCTGGAGCCGACGCTCATCGTGCTCGGCAGCATCTATGTCATGGGCTGGGGGTATCTGCTGATCAGCGGGCGGATCCAGGAGCCGCTCGGTGATGGCCTGCGGCGCATCGCGACCCTGGCGGTCGTGCTCGGGGTCGCCGTGCATCTGTGGCTGTACAACACGCTGATCGTGAACACGTTCTACGACGCGCCGGCGCAGTTCGCCGCGCAGGTGGTCGGCGCGTCGTATCCGGTGCAGACGCTCGATGCAATCTGGCATCAGGGCGGCACGGTCGCCGGGCGCCTGTTCGATGAAGGCAGCCTCTGGAGCGGGGATCTCGGCTTTTATATCGCCGGTGTGGTCGTGTGGCTGCTGGTCGGACTGCTGTGCGTGTACACGATGTTTCTGCTGGCGCTCTCGAGCGTCGCGCTGTCGGTGCTGCTTGCGCTCGGGCCGCTGTTCATCGTGCTGCTACTGTTCGAGGGCACGCGGCGCATGTTTGCCGCGTGGCTCGCGCAGCTCGCCAATTACGCGCTCATCACGGTTCTCACCGTCATGGTGGCGGCGCTGCTGCTGCACCTGGTGCAGCGCTACGCCGCGCAGACCGCCGCGCTCGGGACGGCCATCGATACCGTCGATGCGCTCGATTTTCTGCTGGTGACCGTGCTGGTGTTTCTGTTCATGCAGCAGGTGATGCCGATCGCTGCGGGATTGTCCGGCGGCATCGCGCTCGGCACCTACGGCCTGATGAGCCGAGCAGTGCGCTCGGCGGCATGGCCGCTGGCCGCTGGCGCGCGGTTCGCCGCGCCGGCGGTGGCCGACGCGGCGCTCGCGTTGGGCAGTGCGGCGCGCACGGGACTTAGGGCCGCGAACGCCGGCGCGGACGCAAGTGAGCGGCAGGATTCCGCGACGGGCAGTTGAGGCGGATGGCCGACAGAGCGGGGGGACGGGCATGAAGACAGTGTTGCTGGTGTGCGCTGTGCTCACCGTGGCTGGCTGCGCGGACGGGACCGGATGTGCCGGCCGGCTGGTGCCGATCAATTCACCTGCGATGCTGCGCCGGCTCGATGCGCCGCGCACCGGCCAGCCTGCCCCGCCGCGCTCACCGAGCACACCCCGGCCATGAGCGGCGATTCTTCCCTCGGCGGCTACCTGCAGGAGGCGGCCTCCTGGGATGCCGAGCGCGCGCTGCAGGCGCAGCGCTACGCGCGCGTGGCCTGGCGGGTCGCCGCGGGGGCATGTCTGTGCGTTCTGGCGCTCGCCGGAGCGTTCGTTGCGCTCCTGCCGCTGAAGCGCATCGAGCCGTACCTCATCCGGGTGGACTCGCGTACCGGGGTGGTCGATGTGGTGCCGCCGTATCGAGGCGGAACGGACTTCGGCAGGACGGTCGCACGGTACTTCCTCATGCGCTACATCTCGGTCTGCGAACGGTTCGATTACGCGATGGCCGAGGCGGACTACGAGCAGTGCGGCGCGTTCAATTCCAACCGCCTGAACGAGGCGCTGTATGCGCACTGGGCACGCGGCAATCCGCGCTCACCGCTCAACGTGCATCGGGACGGCAGCACCGTGTCGGTGCGCATCGAGGCGGTGAGCTTCCTCGGCCGAGCGACGGGCGGGGCAAGGCTCGCGCAGGTGCGCTTTGAGCGCATCGAGCGCCAGGCCGACGGCACGCGCAAGGGCAGTGGACAGTGGATTGCGACGCTGACCTACCGGTTCACCGCAGCGCCGGGGAATGCGGTGGCGCGGCGCTGGAATCCCCTCGGCTTTGAAGTCACCGCGCTCGAGCTCGAGCGGGAAGTGCTCGGCCGGCACTCCGGGGCACGTTCCCGGCAGGGGCGCTCATGAGGGCGCGTTCACTCCCGAGCCGCGTGCTCTGCGGTCTGGCTGCCGTCGGCGTGAGCGGCATCGGTGGCGGTGCAACGCTCGCGATCGCGCGGGCGGTCCCAGTCCATCCACCGCTCACGCGGACCGCGGCCGCGCCACGGGATCCGCGGATCCGCTACGTGCGCTACGAGGCCAGTCACGTCTATCGGCTGCGCGGCTATGTCGGGTACGAGATCGACCTGCAGTTCGCCCCCGGGGAGCGCTTCGCCGGCCTGGGTGTCGGCGATGCCAAGGCGATCAAGGTCGCCGCCGCGGGCAATCACCTGTTCATCAAGCCGCTCGCCACGCACGTCTCGACGGACATGACGGTGCTGACGAACCGCAGGACCTACGTGTTCCATTATCACGTGCTGCCGGTGAGCGTCCCGCCGCGCCGGGCGGCGATCGTCTACGCCGTGCGGTTCGAGTATCCGCGCGCCGCGCGTCGGCTCGACGCTGCCGAGCAGCGCCGCCTGCGGGTAGCGCGGGATCTGTACCGGGCCGAACACGCCCCGCCGCGCAATGTGGATTACTGGTTCTGCGGTCCGCGGGCGCTTAAGCCCGAGGCGGCATGGGACGATGGGGCGCAGACTCATCTGATCTTTCCGTCCCGCGCCGAGCTGCCGGCGGTGTTCGTGCGCAACGCCGATGGGAGCGAGTCGCTCGTGAACTTCGACATGCGCGGCGATCAGATGGTGATTCACCGCATCGCCCGCCGCTTCGTGCTCAAGCGCGGCCGCCTGACCGGCTGCATCGTCAACAAGGCGTTCGCCGGCTCGGGGCGGCGGCTCGCCTCCGGAACACTCTCCCCGAAGGTCTGGCGGGTGAGGCGGCGGGCCGAGGCGCCCGGGGAGCGCCCGCAGCGCCGGGGAGGACACCGATGAAGCTGCGGTTCGGCTCGCCCAGGGGGCGCTCATCCGGCGCGCCGGGGACGGCGGCGCCATCGGGAGCGAGCGCCGATGAGGCGGGCGGCTTCGTGCGCGGTGAACGGGGTATTACCTTCGCCAGCCGCACGCGCTCGCTCCAGGCGCATCTGCATTCCCTGCTCGCCGGCGGGTTGGCTGTCGGGATCCTGCTCGCCCTGCTCGTGTGGTACTACGGCATGGCGCTGCATCATTCCCGCAGCGCACCCACGGCACCGCGCCCGATCGAGCCGCACGTGAGCGCGATGGGTCCGCCGGCACTGGGCCCGATTCCCACGCTGCGCCCGGTGTACGCCGTGCCGCTGGGTCACTCCCGATCGCGCGCGAGCGCCGCGGCTGCGCAGATCGACCGGGAACTCGCCGCAGCCGTGGTGCGCGGCGAGGTGCCGCGCGTGCCCGCGGCGCGCGAGCCGCAAACAACGGCTGGCGCAAGCCCTGGCGCCGGGCCGCGCCCGCGTGCTGCGGCGCTCATCCGGCAGCTCTCCGGCGAGGTGTTCATCGGCGCGCCTGAATCGGCGGGGCAGCCCGCAGCCGGCACGGCGGGCCGCCCAGGGACCCGGCTCGGCGCGCGGCGCTCTGCCCGCGGGTCGCTGCGCGCCCTGCTGCGCCCGAGCGTGATGGCCGCCACCCGGGCGCAGCTGTTGCCGCAGCGGCGTCTGTTGCTCGCCAAGGGCACTGCCATCGACTGCACGCTCGAGACCGCCATCGACTCGACTCTGCCGGGCATGACCACCTGCATCACCGCGACCGACACCTTCAGTGCCGACGGGGCCGTGGTGCTGCTGGCACGCGGCACACAGCTGATCGGGCAGACCCGCGGGCAGGTGCGTCAGGGCATGGCCCGGGTGTTCGTGATCTGGACGCAGGCGCGCACGCCCTCGGGCGTGGTCGTGCGGCTCGACTCACCGGGGACCGACTCGCTCGGGCGTTCGGGCCTCGCCGGCCGGGTCGATGAGCATTTCTGGGAGCGCTTCGGGGCGGCGCTGCTCGTCTCGACGCTCACCGGCGTCGTCGAGTCCAGGGTGCAGAGCTCGGGCGGGACGCTCATCATCGACCCGACCGCGAGCGAAGATGTCCTGACCCAGACGCTGCGCGCGGCGCAGGACATTGCCCCGACCATCGAAATTCCGAACGGACAGCGCATCGAGGTGCTGGTTGCGCGCGATGTGGACTTCACTCCCGTCTATGAACTCCTCCCTCGCTGATTCGGCCCCGGCGCCGTGCGAATCGGCGCTCGAGCTGACGTTGCGCGTGCTCGATCCGCTGCTCTCGCGCCCCGGGCTTACGGAGTTGTGCATCAATGCGCCCAAGGAGGCGTTTCTCGAAACCGGCGGGGGCTGGAGCCGCGAGCCGCTGCCGGCGGTGGACTTCGAGTGGTGTTGGCGCTTCGCGAAGCTGCTGGCCAATCACACCCACCAGCGTATCGACGAGTCGCACCCGCTGCTCTGCGGCGCGTTGCCGAGCGGCGAGCGCGTGCAGATCGCCATGCCGCCGGCGACGCTGCCCGGCCATGTGGCCATCAACATCCGCCGTCCCGCCGAGTCGCGCTGGTCGATCGAGGCGCTCACCGAGCGCGGCGCACTGCGCGACACCCGGGTCGCGGGCCGCGCGGGTGATGCCGTGGAGCGGGAGCTGCGCACGCTGCTTGCCGCGGGTCACTATGGGGCGTTCCTGCGGCTCGCGGTCCGCACGCGCAGAAACATCGTGGTCTCCGGCCCGACCGGTTCGGGCAAGACGACCTGGACGAAGGCGCTGATCGCGGAGATCCCGGGCGATGAGCGCCTGATCACCATCGAGGATGCGCCGGAGCTCAGCCTCGATGGGCATCCGAACCACGTTCGGCTTTTTTACAGCAAGGACGATCAGGGGCTCTCGCGGCTCACGCCGAGGCAGCTCCTGGAGGCCTGTCTGCGCATGAAGCCCGACCGGATCCTGCTCGCGGAGCTGCGTGCCGAGGAGGCGTTCGACTATCTGCGCAACGTCAACTCCGGCCATCCGGGCTCGATCACAAGCGTGCACGCCTCGAGCGCGGCGCTTGCCTTCGAGCAGCTCGTGCTGCTCGTCAAGCAGAGTCCGAGCGCAAGGGGGCTGGCCAGAAGCGACATCCAGAGTCTCCTGCACACGCTGATCGATGTCGTCATCCAGTGCGGCCTCGAGCGGCACCGGCGCACGGTCCGGGAGATCTGGCTGCGGCCGGAGTCGATGCGCCGCTCATCCTCGGGGCGCGCCGGCTGCGCGCGCCGCCGGGTGCACCCGGCGGACACTTTCTGCGCGCCGCGGGCGCCAGGCTGAGCGGCATGTCCGGACAACTGCTGTTCGAACTGACACACGGCTGGCCCGGTCTCACGCTCGCCTACGGCAGCGTACAGGCGCCGATGTGGGCGGGTCTGGCGCGCGGCCGGGCTGCCCTCGGGCGCTGGCTCGCCTCCCCGGTGCTGGGCGCGGCGGTGACGGCGGGTCTCGGGGTGGGCATCGCGGCCGTCGGAGCGGTCCTGCAGGCGTGGGGCCCCGTCAGTGAGCTGCTGCGGGTCGCGAGTGCCGCGGGCTTGAGCGCCGTGACCGGCTACGCTGCCGGACGTGCGCTCGCCGGTGCCCGCCAGGCACGGCCGGTCGAGCACGTGCGCGGCGCAGTGGTACGCGACGCTTGCGCGGCGCAGCCGTCTCGGCACGCGAGTCTGGGCGCGGACCATGCGCGCGTGCGCGCCGGCCCCGGTGCGGCACTGACTTTGGCCGGGGTGCGCATCGCGGCCGCGGACGAGACGAAGCATTTCAAGATCATCGGCGCCACCGGCGCCGGCAAGAGCACGGCCATTGCCGAGCTGCTCGGCGGGGCTCTCGCGCGCGGTGACCGCGCCGTGATCGCCGATCCGGACGGCGGTTACGCGCGGCGCTTCTTCAGCCCGCGTCGTGGCGATGTGATCCTCAGCCCGTTCGAGCCCGGTGGACGCCGCTGGGATCTGTTCGGGGAGCTGCGCGAGCCCTACGACATCGAGCAGCTCGCGCTCGCGCTGATTCCGGATCAACAGGGCGCCGATCGCAGCTGGCGCGGCTATGCGCGGACTTTGTTCGGCGCGGTCGCCTCGCAGGCGCGCGCGGCGGGCCTGACCGATGTCGGGGAGCTCTACGACCTGCTCGTCGTGGCCGACGCTGCAGAGCTCAAGCGCCTCGTGGGCGGTACGCCCGCGCAGCCGTTCTTCGAGGAGCACAACGCGCGCATGCTCGATTCCATCCGCTCGGTCACGAGCTCGGCGGTCGGCGCGCTGCAGTACGTGGCGGCTCAGCAAGCGCCGCCGCTGTCGGTGCGCCAGTGGGTCCGCGGCGCAACCGGCGTGCTGTTCATCCCCTACCGCGCCAGTCAGATCGCCGCATTGCGCTCGAGCATCTCCGCGTGGATGCGGCTTGCGATCTTCGAGTCCCTGAGCGGCGCGGAGGGCGGTGAGCCGCTGTGGTTCATCGCCGATGAGCTCGATGCGCTCGGTCCGATCGACGGACTGAAGGACGCGCTCGCGCGGCTGCGCAAGTTCGGCGGCCGCTGTGTGCTCGGCTTGCAGTCGATTGCCCAGGTCTCGACGACCTATGGCCCCGGGGAAGCGCAGACCATCGTGGAGAACTGCGGCAACTCGCTGATCCTGCGCTGCTCGGCGAGCGAGCACGGGGGCACGGCCCGGTTCGCCTCGCGCCTGATCGGGGAGCGGGAAATCATCCGCCTGACGCGCACCCGCTCGCGCCGCGCGGGCGAACTCATTCCCGCGGTGAGCGAGACGGAGCACTGGCAGAGCGAGCCGGCGGTGATGGATGCCGAGATCGAGCGCCTGGCGGATCTGTCGGGGTTCCTGAAGCTCGCCTCGGTGCCGGATTGGCAGCGGGTGCGCCTGCGACCGGCGATCGAGCGCAGCCCGGATGGGGCGAGGCGCTACAGCGCTGCGCCGCAGGTCGCGTGGGCGCAGGAGGCGTCTGCCTCGGCCGGATTCGCCGCCGGGCAGGGGTGGGGGCATGAGTGAGGTTGAGCCGTTGAGCGAGACGCTGCGCGTGGGACTGCTGCTCGAGGCGGCCCAGGCGCAGCAGAGGCTTGGCGCGGAGGCGATCGAGGCTATGCGCGAGCACGTCCGCACGCTCGATGCACTGGTGCGCGCAGAAGTGGCGAGCGCGGCGCGCGAGTCTCTCGAGGGATTGAGCGCCGAGACGCAGCAGACGGCCGCTGCGCTGCGGCGCGCACGGCGGGTGGCGGAGGTCAGGCTGATCGTCTGGAGCATCGCGGCGTGCGTTGCGAGTGCCGCGATTGCGCTCGCAGTGATGCATGTGCTGTTGCCGAGCAGAGGGCAGATCGCCGCACTGCGCTCGCGCCGTGCGCTCTTCAGCGCCGATATCAGGCGTCTGCGCGAGTACGGCGGGGCGGTTGATCTGAGACGGTGCGGCCACCGGGGCCGGCTGTGCGTGCGCGTTGATCGCTCGGGGCCGGCGTACGGAGCGCACGGGAATTTCCTGTTGGTGAAGGCGCCGTGAGCCTGACGGGCGGTGCCGGAATCGGCCGCTCGCTCATGCCCGGGCGGCTCATGGTGGCGCTGGCTCTGGCTCTGGTGCTGCTCATCGGCGCCCAGGCCCGGCAACGGCGTGGGCGTGACGTGTATCGCCGCGGCGCGCGCATCGAGAAGAGCAAGCGCAGCGTGCGCGCGCGGCTGCGCTCCCGAGGCGCGGGCCGCGCGATCACCCTTGCCGCGGTGGCGATCGATCCGCTCGAGGAAACCAAGCATTTCAAGCTGATCGGTACCACCGGTACCGGAAAGTCCACCGCCATCGCCGAGATGCTCGCCGGGCTGCTCGCGCGTGGGGACCGCGCGGTGATCGCCGATCCGGATGGAGGGTATCTCGCGCGCTTCCATGCCGCTTCGCGAGGGGACGTGATCCTCAACCCCTTTGAGTGGCGGGCCTTGAGATGGGACCCGTTCGCTGAACTCAGCCGCCCGGAGGATCCCGAGCAGCTGGCCGCGAGCCTGATCGCCTCGAGCGAGGATGCTGCCGGGCGCGAATGGCGCGGCTATGCGCGCACGTTCCTCGCCAGCGTGCTGCGCCGCGCCGGGCAGCGTGGCGGGGACGCTCGCGAGCTCTGGCGTCTCATCTGCATTGCGACGGGCGCCGAGCTGCGTGCCCTGCTGTGTGACACGCCCGCGCAGCCCTTCCTGGAGCCCGAGAACGCACGCATGTTCGGCTCGATACGCTCCGTGGCCGCCGCCGCGACCGCGGCCCTCGAGCATGTGTGTGCGCAGAGCGCGCGCGCCTTCTCGGTGCGCGAGTGGGTGAGGGCCGGTGCCGGGGTGTTGTTTCTACCGTATCGGGCCGGACAGATTGCGGCGCTGCGCACGCTGATCGCCGGCTGGATGCGTCTGGCGATCTACGAGGCGATGGACGGACCGCCGGCAGACCGGCGGCTGTGGTTCATCGTCGATGAGCTCGATGCGCTCGGGACCATCGACGGCCTGCGCGATGCGCTCGCGCGGTTGCGCAAGTTCGGTGGCCGGTGCGTGCTCGGCTTTCAGTCGGTTGCGCAAGTCGCCGCGACCTACGGCGCGCAGGACGCTCAGACCATCGTGGAGAACTGTGGCAACACGCTGATCTTGCGCTGCTCGGCCAGCGAGCGCGGCGGCACGGCGCAGTTCTGCTCACGCCTGATCGGCGAACGGGAGGTCGCGCGCCGCACGGTCTCGCGCGGCCGCGACGCGCTCGGCGGTTTCGGCGGCGGCGCGCGATCCGCGCGCCACTCGGTGCACATCAGCGAGCAGCGCGTGACCGAGATGGCCGTGTTGCCCTCGGAAATCGAGCAGTTGCCGGACTTCGAGGGCTTCCTGAAGACCGCCGGCTCGGCGCGCTGGCTGAGAGTCCGCCTGCCTTGCCCGCCCGGGCGCTGCCGCTGAGCCCGGCGCCCGGCGCTTCCCGGCCATGGCGATCTTCCTCCTGCAGATCAATACGGTGTCGCGCTCGAGCGGGCGCAATGCGCCGGCCTCGGCCGCCTACCGAGCCGGGGAGCGGATCCGCGATGAGCGCACCGGAGCGCTCTACGACCACCGCAACCGCCGCGACGTGCTGCACAAGGAGATCCTGCTGCCGTCGCGCCTCGAGCGCGCCGGCAGCGAGCTCGACTGGGCGCGCGATCGGGCGAGGCTGTGGAATGAGGCGGAGCGGCGCGAACCGCAGCACAACTCGCGCGTGGCGCGCGAGTACCTGGTCGCGCTGCCTGCGGAGTTGCCCGCCGCCGAGCGCGTGGCGCTTGCGAGGGCGTTTGCCCGCGAGATCGCCGACCGCTACAGCGTTGCGGTCGATCTGGCCGTCCATGCGCCACGGCCTTTCGGGGACCCACGCAACTTCCACGCGCACCTGCTCAGCTCGACGCGCGAGGTGCGCCCGGAGGGGCTCGGGCCGAAGAGCGGACTGGACATGAACGGCACGGCGCGCGCCGAGCTCGGCCTGCCGACGAGCCGCAGGGAGTTCGCCGCGCTGCGCGAGCGCTGGGCGGAGCTCGTCAATGAGCATCTGCGTGCCGCGCATCTCGAGGCGAGGGTCGATGCACGCAGTCTTGCCGCGCAGGGCATCGACCGGGAGCCGCGGCCGCGGCTGCCGTGGGCCGCGCTCGCGGCGGAGCGGCGGGGCGAGCGCAGCGAGGTGGCGGAACGGATCCGGGCACGGTATCGCGCCCGTGTGGCGGCACGGGCCGAGCGCGCGGCTGCGCCGCCTGCGGCGCGCAGCGCAGTGGCGGCTCCCGAGCCGCTGTCCTGCGCGCCGGCCGCAGCGCCAAGCGGCTCTC
>JAKAYU010000074.1 GCA_021809525.1 Pseudomonadota bacterium
CCATCCAGGCGCTTGCGACCGTGGAGCTGCTGGCGCGGCACTTTGCTGCCGAGCGCGTGCTCATCGTTTGTCCGACTTCGCTTAAGCATCAATGGGAACGGGAGATCGCGCGCTTCACAGTCCGGGACGCGCAGCTCGTCCATGGTGGCCGCGCAGCGCGCATGCGGTGCTATGCGGCGCGGGGGTTCTACAAGATCACCAATTACGAGACGCTCGCGCGCGACCTCGAGTTCATTCGCGCCTGGTCCCCGGATGTCGTGATCGCAGATGAGGCACAGCGCATCAAGAACTGGAACACCATCGCCGCTCGGGCGCTGAAGAGCATTGAGAGTCCCTACGCGCTGGTCCTGACGGGAACGCCGCTCGAGAACCGGCTGGAGGAGTTGGTTTCGATCGTGCAGTACGTTGACCGCCAGCGGCTCGGTCCTCTTTGGCGGTTGCGCCATGAGCACCAGGTGCTCGATGAGTCCGGTCGTGTCGTGGGCTACAAAAACCTGGATCGGATTGGGCAGACGCTGCGCCCGGTTATGCTCCGGCGGCGCAAGGCCGACGTGCTAGCGCAACTGCCCCAGCGCCTCGCCAAGACGGTCTTTGTGCCGATGACCGTTCAGCAGCTTGCCGAGCATCAAGCTAATGCCGCCCTTGTGCAGCAGATCGTACAGCGCTGGCGGCGCACCGGCTATCTGTCCGATCTCGACCAGCGCAGGCTCATGGCGGCATTACAGAACATGCGCATGTCCTGCAACAGTACATTCCTGCTCGATGGCAAGAGCGATTTCGGAAACAAGTGCGGCGAGCTCGTCGCGCTTCTGCAAGAGCTGTTCGAGCAGCCGGCGACCAAGGTCGTCATCTTCAGTCAATGGCTGCGCACCCACGAGCTCATCGTTCGGCGGCTCAAGCCGAAACGCTGGGGCCACGTGTTGTTTCACGGTGGCGTGCCGAGTGCGCAGCGCGGTGCGCTCATCGAGCGGTTCCACACCGATCCGGCCTGTCGGGTATTTCTCTCGACAGATGCCGGCGGGGTGGGGTTGAACCTGCAGCATGCGGCGTCCGTCGTGATCAACATGGACCTGCCATGGAATCCGGCTGTGCTTGAGCAGCGGATCGGTCGGGTTCACCGCCTTGGCCAGAAGCGGGGCGTACAGGTCGTCAATCTGGTCGCCCAGGGTACCATCGAGGAAGGGATGCTCTCCGTCCTGGCGTTCAAGAAGTCGCTGTTTGCCGGTGTGCTCGACGGCGGGGCAAGCGAGGTTCTGCTGGGCGGTTCGCGCTTGAAGCGATTCATGGAAAGTGTCGAGGCGGTGACCACCACCGCCGTATCGTCTGCCGGGGCGCCGCCATCGGCAGCGCTGCCGCCGGTGCCGGCGCGCGAGAGCGCCTCCGCCGAGGTGCCGGTGGTCGAGCCGGTACGGACATCGGCCGCGAGTGCGGACGTAAAGGATGTGTCGTTGCGCCCGCGCGCCGGGTCTGTGGCTGGGGTGCCGGTAATCGATGGCGGGCAACCGGCTGCGGACTCCTGGGCATCGCTGTTGACGGCGGGACTGAAGCTGCTCGAGTCCCTCACGGCCGCCTCCGGCGGCGAGGGCAAGGCGACGGAGCGGATGAGCTCCGGGTGGATTGAGACGGATGCCAAGACGGGCCGCAGGTACGTGAGGCTGCCGGCGCCAGATCCGCAGCTGCTGAAAACACTCGGGGAGACGCTTGCGAAGCTGGTCGGTACGCTGACGAGGTGAGGCTGCGTTGTTTTGCTCAGATCGCCATTCGGTACAAGATGGGGCGGTAGGCGCAGGTCGCTCGGCGCGTGCCCGCGCTCCAGTTGCGCGGGACTCCTCGGGATCTGGGGTGAAATCAGCTCGATACGGGGATGGTGAGTGAGTTGGCTTTTTGAGCGTGGAATGACCGCATCGGCGCAGGACGGTATGTGCGGGAATGGCGCGACCGGCGCCCGATCGGTAGCGTAATCCACGGCGTGTGAATCAGGAGCCGGTCGTGGCATGCTGACGAGGAGCGCAGCGGACCTCGCCGGCCGCTACAATCCGCTGCAGCGCGTAGAGTTCGCTTGAGATTCGCTCACGAACGGCTTGAAGCGACCTGCGGTTTATCCTCACATATTGCACCGCGTCCAAAGCGTACTCGCCCGCAAATGGTGCTCTGGCTGCTTCTTGAGCGGGCGGCGCAATGGGGTTGCCTGGACCAGTACGGTAACGTGCGCGAGGGTCAGCGCCAGAGCAAGCCGACTGCTTTGTCCAGCCGCAATGGGATGCTCCGGCAGGTGAGCAGGCCCAGCGCCGCGCGCCGCGGGCGCCCACGCCCTGGAAATTCGGCACTCATCCAAGGGCTGTGCGCCTGCGAAGGCCCGCCTGCGTCCGCGGATCGATGGCCCCGTGCCGTCTCGGCCGTTTGGGGCCGTGTTGTCCGCGGAAATCGCGTGCATGGATCGACTGCTACCCAGCTGGGAGCAGGTCTATCTGCTCGAGCCGCCAGTGTGAGATTTCGGCCGTGCCGGCAAGGAGCGGGCCCAATGCCCGACCCACAGCCGCACCCGGTCGCAGCGGAACCGTGCCAAAATGCGCCCCCATGGCCGCCGCCGACCTTCCCGCCTCTGCCTCAAGCCTCTTCAGCCACGTGACCGCCGAGAAATCTGCGGTCTATCGGGCCATCATGGATCTGTTCGTGGCGGCCAGGCGCCAGTTTCGCCATCATCTGCGGCCCGACGAGGTGCTCCTCGAGGCGCGCTGGCCGGGCGAGCGGCCGACCCTCGAGGAGGCGCAGCAGGCGCTGGGACAGCTGGTCGAGTGGGGGAATCTGCAGGCGCAACCGGATACGGCGCGGGTCGCCACCATTGAGGACTTCTACCGCAAGCGTCTGCTGTACCGGCTGACATCCGGGGGCGAGGCGGTCGAGGCTGGGCTGAGGGTCTTCCTCGCCACGCTGGCGCGGCGCGCGGAGCTGCAGTCCGTCGCGCTGGAGGACATCAGGTCGAGACTGCTTGCGCTCGCCGAGCTGGCGCGCGAGGAGCCGATGGACGCGGCCAAGATCCACGCGACCTTGCGCGATCTGGTGCATGTTTTCGAGAGCCTTGCCGCCAACGCCGAGGCGTTCATGACGGGCCTGTCCCGCTCGATCGATCTGGCCCGCGCCGAGGCCGGTGTGGTGATGAGCTTCAAGTCCCGCCTGATCGATTACCTCGAGCGCTTCATCGGCGATCTGGTGACGCGCTCGAGCCAGATCGTCGAGCTGCTCGAGGCCCTCTCATCGAGACACTCTGGGCTGCTCGAGCTCGCAGCCGAGCGCGAGGCGCGCGATGCTGCCCCGGGAGACACCGAGGCGCACGAGCAGTCCGCAGCGGCGCGCTTGGCCGCCTGGCAGGAGCGCTGGGCGGGGCTCAGGCGCTGGTTTGTTTCCGAGGGGCGGGGTCACTCGCAGGCGGAGCTGCTGCGCAAGAGCGCCCTCGCCGCCATTCCCCGGCTGTTGCAGGCCGTTGCCGCGCTGAACGACCGGAGGGCCGGACGAAGCGATCGCGCGGCGGACTTCCGGCAGCTGGCGCTGTGGTTTCTCGAGGCACGGGGCAATGGCGAGGCGCATCGATTGTGGCGCGCCGCCTTCGCACTTTCTCCGGCGCGCCATCTGGCGCTGACGCCCGCAGATCGAGACGTGGGCACCTCCGTGTCCTGGCGGGACGCCCCGCCGATCGAAGTTTTTCCCCAGCTTCGCGAACAAGGCGTCCTACCGACGCGTGGCGCCCCGCCCCGTATCAGGGATCGCTCGGCCGAGCGGGCGCAGCTGGCCGCGCGCGTCGCCGAGGAGTCGTCCCAGACGGAGGCGGCCCGGCGCCGCCTCGCCACGGGCAGCCCGAGGCGGCTGTCCGAGCTAGGGGTTCTCGACCGGCACGCCTTCCAGCTCTTTCTGACATTGCTCGGGGAGGCACTCGCCGCGCAGACCCACCCGGACAGACCGGTCGAGCGCCTGACGGGTGACGGCACGCTGCTCGTGCGGCTCGAGCCGCTGGCGGAGGCTCAACAGGCGACGATCGAGACCGAACTCGGGCGCTTCGCAGGCCGGGACCACCTCATCACCATTCGGGAGGCTTAGGCGCGTGGGTCCGCAGCTCGGCCTGACAGATGTCCTCGCGCGCCAGAGCGAAGATGAGCGCGAGCGCGCCCTGCGGGCGCTCCTGATGCATCCTCTGCTTCTCGGCGGCAGCGAAGAGTATGCACTCGTGCGGCGGCACGTCGATTACCTGCGTGAGTGGCTTGCGCGCGAGAGCGGATGGCGGCTGCATCTTGAGCGCGGTTTCGCGCGTCTGTATAAGATCCCGGCCAACACGGGCGATGCCACACGCGGTCTGCCCGGCTTCGACCGGGAGCGCTATGCGCTTCTGTGTCTCGTCTGCTCGGTGCTGGAGCGTGGTGAGACCCAGATCACTCTGCGGCGGCTCGGCGAGCAGCTGCTCGATGTCGCGGCCGATCCGCAGCTGAGGGAGCGCGGATTCGACTTTACTCTTCAGGCGCATCATCACCGGCGCGCGCTGGTGCAGGTGTGTCGCTTTCTGCTGAGCTGCGGCGTGCTGGCGCGAGTCGTCGGAGATGAGGAAACGTATGTCGAGCGCAGTGGCGATGTACTCTATGACGTCAACCGCAGAGTCCTCGCCACGCTGCCGGCAAGCCCGCGCGGCGCGAGCCTCATTGCAACGACCATGGCTGAGCATCGACTCGGGCTGGAGCACGTATTGGCGGCATTGGTCGAAGAGTACGTTCCCGACACCACGGAGGGGCGGCGCACAGCGCTGCGCCACCGTCTGAGCCGACAGTTGCTCGACGACCCAGTGCTCTATCACGACGAACTGACCGAGGAGGAGCGCCAATATCTGGCGAGTCAGCGCGGGCCCATGGCGGCGCGTCTCGCGGCTGCGGCGGGCCTCGTAGCGGAACTGCGCTTGGAAGGATTGGCGCTGGTCGATGAGCACGGGGAGCTATCGGATCGGCAGCTTCCAGCCGTCGGCACCGTCGCCCACGTGACCTTGCTTCTGGCCGAGCATCTGGCGGAGGCCGCGCGTGCGCAACCCGAGCGGCTGCATTCGCTGCACGAACTGGCCGCCTACCTGCGCACGGCGGCGGACCGGTATGGGCGCTATTGGCGAAAGGAAGCGCGCGCCCCTGGAGCCGAGGTCGAACTCACGGCCGAGGCCCTCGAGTGCCTGGAGGCGCTCAACCTGGTGTGCAAAGTGCAAGGCAGCGTCCGGGCGCGCCCGGCGCTCATGCGCTACGCCGTGCGCGAGGCGCGCAGTCGAGAGGTGGCGGCCGTATGACCTCCGGGTCGCCATCATTCGATCTGCCGCAACCGGCGCGCAGCAGGTGGCAGCCGCTGCGCCTCGGGCTGGTGGAGCTCTATCACTACGATGTCGAGGAATTCTGGTTCCGTGACGGTCATCTGCTGCTGCGCGGCAACAACGGGACCGGCAAGTCGAAGGTGCTCTCACTCACCTTGCCGTTCCTGCTCGACGCCAACCTCACCCCCGCGCGCATCGAACCGGACGGCGACCGCAACAAGCGCATGGAGTGGAACCTGCTGATGGGCGGGCGGTTCGAGCGGCGCATCGGCTACACGTGGCTCGAGTTCGGGCGGCTCGACGAGCAGGGCAAGGCGCTCACCCTGACACTCGGTTGTGGACTGCGCGCCGTGGCCGGGCGCAGCGGAGTGGACGCCTGGTATTTCCTGACCGAACAGCGGATCGGGGCGGATCTGTGGCTCACCACTGCGCAGAAGACGGCTCTCACCCGGGAGCGGCTCATCGAGGCCATCGGGGATCGCGGGCACGTCTTTCAGACCGCCCAAGATTACAAACGAGCGGTGGACGAAAGGTTGTTCCGCCTCGGCAGCGAGCGCTATGCCGCGCTCGTCAACACGCTGATCCAGCTTCGCCAGCCCCAGCTCTCGAAACAACCCGACGAGGACCGTCTGTCCGATGCGCTCTCCGAGGCGCTGACGCCGCTCGATCGGGATGCGCTCGAAGTGGTCGCCGACGCGATGGGACAGCTCGAGGAGCTGCGCCGGGAACTCGAGGAGCTCGAGGCGATGCGCAAGGCGGTGTCCGCCTTCGGCGGTCGCTATCAGCACTATGCGCAAGTGGCTACGAGACGCCGCGCGCGGGTGCTGCGGCAGGCGCAGACGGCGTTCGATGAGACGAGCCGGCAGGTGAATGCGGCCGAGGAAGCGCTCGAGCGCGCCGCGGCGGCGGCCGCGCAGTGGCGCGATGAAGCCGAGCGACTCGATGCGCAACTAGCCGCCGTTACGCAGCGCATCAGCGTGCTCGAAACTCATCCGACCATGCGGGATGCGCGGCGCATCGCCGATGCACAGCAGCGCGCCGCGGATTGCGTTGCGAGCCTCGCGGAGGCGCAGCAGCGCTCTGCGAGCGCCAGCGCGCGCCTGTCCCTCGAGCAAGAGGCGGCGGCCCGGCGCCGGGAGAAGACCGACGCGACGCGATCGCGGCTGCTGGACCTCGAGCGCGGGGTCGGGGAGCTTGCGCAGACGAGCGGAATCGAGCCGGTGCATTCGCGCATGCTTGCGCAAGTGGGGTTTCCAGATGGATTGAAAGAAGCGGGCGGACGCTTCCTGGATGATCTGCGTGGCGAACTGCGCGCCGCGGAAGCACGACGTCGCGAGCAGCTCGCCGTGGTGCGCAAGCGGCTTGCCGAGCTCGCCGGCGCCGATCAGGCCTGCTCGGCGGCGCGCGCTGAGCACACGCGCTGTGCCGAGGCGTTCGAGGCTGCGATGACGGCATCCACCCAGGCACTCGCTGCGCTGCAGGACGCGGGCATCCGGCTCGTCAGAAGCTGGCGAGTTCATCTGAGCGCATTGCAGGTGCTCTCGATACCTGAGGCGGAAGACTTGTTGGACGAACTGACGCTATGGGTCGAAGCGCTGAGCGGCCCCAACCCGCTGCGCCAGGCGGTCAACCGGTCCTGGCAGCAGCACGAGCGGCAGCTCGCTGCGCAGCGTGCAGCCCTGGATGCACGGCGTGAGCAAGTCCAAGCGGAGCAAGCGGAGCTCGAAAGTGAGCGGTTGCGGTTGGAAACGGGTGAAACCCCGATGCCGCCTGTACCACATACGCGGGATGCGGCGCGCGCGGGAAGGGCGGGCGCGCCGCTCTGGCAGCTCGTGGACTTCGCGCCAAGCGTGGCGGCCGCCGACCGTGCGGGCCTTGAGGCGGCACTCGAGGCCTCGGGGCTGCTGGATGCCTGGGTGCGGCCAGACGCACTCGTGTTGGAATCGGACCTGCATGATGTCGTGTTGACCGCCCGCACCGCTTGCGAGCAGTCACTTGCCGACTGGCTGGCTCCGACGGTACCGCCGCATGGGCCGGCGGCATTGGTAAATCCGAACACCCTCAGAGCGATCCTCGGTTCAGATCGCCTGCGCGGAACAAGACCCGCTGTCAGTGGAGGCGTGGATCTGCCCGCGGGGCGAGTTCCGGCTGGGAACGGCGCGGGGCGCCTGGAGCAAGCCGCAAGCGCGCTACATCGGGCACGCCGCGCGCGACGCGGCGCGCCGCGCCCGGCTCGCTGAAATTCAAACTCGGCTGGGCGAGCTCGCCGCCGCGCTGGCGGAGTTGGCGGCAGCGGCCGATGAGCTCGAAGTGCAGCGCGCACGCGCCGCGCATGAGCAGGGCAACTCGCCATCCGATGAACCGCTGCTGCGCGCGCATGCCGATCGAGCGGCTGCCGAACAGGTGCGCCGCCAGGCGCAGGAGAGGCTCGGGGAGGCGGATACGTGGCTGGCGGCGGCGCAGAACGCGCTCGAGCGCGCGCGCGATGCGCTCGAATTCGATGCGCAGAGTCTGCGCCTACCCCAGGACGCGGCTGCAATCGAGCAGCTGGCGGGGCGCCTGGAGGCCTACCGGCTGGAGAGCGGTGAGCTGCTGAGCGCGGCCCGCGAGCACCAGAGCGCACTCAGCGAGTTCGCGCTGCAACTCGAGCGCGAGGGGCGCGCGCGAGCGGACGCCGAGGCGGCGGCCGAGGAGCAATTCAGCAAACAACGCACATTGCTCGAGGCGCAAGCGACGCTTACCGCGCTGCAGGAGTCGGTGGGCAAGGCCGTCGAGGAGCTGCTGCGCGATCTACAAGTTGCCTATGCGACCCGGGACGAGCACAAGGCGGCCTATGGGCGTGCGCAGCGGCAGTGGAACGTGGCCACGGGCGAGCATGGGGCAGCGCAGTCGCACCGCGACGGTCTGTGCGAGCAGCTCGCCGAACGCACCGCTGCGCGCCGGCAGGCGGTCGATGAGCTGCAGGCCTTCGCAACGCGGACGGGACTTTTCAGCGTCGCGGTTGCGGATGTGCCGCTGCCGGATCCGGCGGCACCGTGGAGCATCGAGGCGGCGCTCGCTGCCGCGCGTCGGGCCGAGCAGATGCTCACCGAGGTCACGGCGGATGAGCCGGCCTGGAACCGTGTACAGAACGCGATCAGCCGCGATCTTGCCGAGCTGCAGACCGCCATGTCCGCGCAGGGACACAAATTGAGCGCGGAGGTCAGCGATTACGGACTGACCGTGAGCGTCTTCTACCATGAGCGCCCGCAAAGACCCGACATGCTCCGGCAGCTGCTGGATGGCGATATCGAGGCGAGGCGGCTGACTCTGACGGCCAAGGAGCGAGAGATCCTCGAGGGCCACCTGGAGAAGGAGATTGCCGCGAACCTGCAGCGCCGCATCGTCGAAACCGAAGAGCGGGTCCGCCTCATCAATGCCGAGCTCGAGAAGCGCCCGACCTCGACCGGTGTGCGATTTCGTCTCGACTGGCAGCCGCTGCCGGAGCACACGGAAGGCTCGGTCGCCGGCCTCATCGAGGCGCGCAAGCGGCTGCTGAAGACCAATCCGGATGCATGGTCGCCGGAAGACCGCCGCCAGGTGGGCGAGTTCCTGCGCGCGCGCATCAACGCGGAGCGCTCACGCGAGGAGCAATCCACGCTGGTTGAGAGCCTCGCGCGCGCCCTGGATTATCGCCGCTGGCACCGCTTCCGCGTCCAGCGCCAGCAGGACAGGCAGTGGAGGCCCCTGTCGGGGCCGGCCTCGAGCGGCGAGCGCGCGCTCGGTCTGACGGTGCCGCTGTTCGCCGGCGCCAGCAGTCACTACTGGAGTGCGCATCAGCACGCGCCGCGGCTGGTGCTGCTCGATGAGGCCTTCGCGGGCATCGACGATGAGGCCCGCGCCGGCTGCATGGCGCTGATTCGCGAGTTCGATCTGGATTTCGTCATGACGAGCGAGCGGGAATGGGGCTGCTACCCGGAGCTGCCGGGACTGGCGATCTGTCAGCTCATCCGGCGCGAGGGAATGGACGCAGTGCTGGTGACGCGCTGGAGCTGGGACGGGCGCGAGCGCCGCAGGAACGAGAATCACGTGGCGCGCTTTCCGTCCGAGGGTGCCTGCGTCGCGGACGAGGAATCTGCGGCTCAGGGCGGCGCACAACTCGACCTGACCTCGTGACGCCATGGAGGATGGGAGCGGACGTGAGCGGTTGCTGCGGCTGCTCGGCGGCCCGGATCTTGCGCAGCTGCGTCGGCGATTACGCCTGCGGTATGAGCGCGGCGCGCAAGATGGGCCATTCACGCTCGGCCGATTGAGTGGCGCGGAGCGGCGGGCCCTGGAGGGACTGACGGGGCGGCCGGTGAGGGCGGCCGGCTCGATGCGCCTGCGCACGAGTGACCTTGACGGAGCGCTCGCTCGCGCCGGGCTCGCACCGAATCTGCGCGCGGCGCTCGAGATACTCGACGGCCCAATCCAGGACTTGAGGGCGCAGCGCGAAGCGTGCGAGCAGGCCTGGGGACGGACGCTGCAGCAGGCCGAGGAGCCAGGACTGCGAGCGCTCCTCGCCGAGCCGGGCGGAGTGGCGCTGCTCAGGCGGCTCGCTGCCGGTGATCCGGGCAGCGCACAGGCGCTTCTTGCTGCGGCGCAACGGGTTCTCTCACGACTGCCTGCGCAGGGCATCCCGCTCGCCCAGTTGGCCGCCCAGGTGTTGGGTGATTCGCATGCGCTCGATGCCGGATCCGCGCTAGCCACTTTGGTGTTGCGGGCCCGCGCGCACGCAGGGACGAAAGATCATCCCGAGCGGCCGCGCGAGCAATGGGCAAGACTCGGCGTCAGCGTGAACGAGCTGGCCGCTCCGGCATTGTGCCTGAATCTGCCGGTGCGCCAATCCAACATCGTGCTGGCTGCCGGCGAGCCCATCCACCTCTCATTGCGCAAGCTGTTGCGTGACGCGCCGGCGTGGAGTGTCGCTGGGCGAGTCGTATTCGTGTGTGAGAACCCGAGCATTGTGTCGATCGCGGCCGATCGGTTTGGTGACAGGTGCGCGCCGCTTGTCTGCACGGACGGCATGCCGTCGGCAGCACAGCGCACGTTGCTCGAGCAGCTCGCGGTTGCCGGCGCACGGCTTTGCTATCACGGTGACTTCGATTGGCCGGGACTGACGATCGGCAATTTCGTGATGCGTGCGACGGGCGCGAAGCCCTGGCGCTTCGGCGCCGAGGATTACCTCGGTGCGTGCGATGCATTGGGGTCGCCGCTCGCGGCGGGCAGGCGCGTCGAGGCGGTGTGGGATAACCGGCTCGCTGCGGCCATGGCGCACAGGGCAGTGGCGGTGCACGAGGAGGCCGTTGCGGAGTGGCTGCTGAGGGACCTGGAGAGCAACCGCGCGGATCACCGCTGAGCCTCGTCGGGCGCCTGCAGAGCTGTTCCCGCTGGGTCCGCCGAAGATTGCTGCGGCGCAGGTTCGGTGGCGAATATCTCCGGGGTTGCCGAAGGATGCGTTGTGCACATGAGGCCTCATGGGCAGGATGGGAGGTGCGGCTCGGAGCGTTCGCGAATTCCTTCGACCATGCACCGGGATATCGAACTCAGCGACGAGGAGGCGGATCATGGCGGCGAAGGCGTCTCGAGGTTCGCAGATCCGCCAGCGCGTTTCTTGAGGATTTTGAGGATGCCGACGGCTGAGGAGTCGGGTCTGTCCCTTGATAGGGGTAACGGGATGTCGGGCGAGCGGCCATCGCGGAGCTGTGATCGCTATGGGCTGCTCGCCTGAGGGTGCGAATCGGTGTTCGCGGGCGCGGCGCGAGGGACGGCTTGAGTTGCAGAGGATGCTGGGGGGTCACGGTGTCATCGTGCCCCTAAGATCGGCCGGGCGCGCAGCCGCTTCGGCCGACCCATTGCGTTGCGTGTGTGCAACGCCCGCGACTGAGCGCTGCGATAGGCCGCGAGCCGGATGCCAAGCCGCTTCGCGTACAGGCTCACATCTCGCGCCGCGCTCGCCGGCCGCTTGCCCGCCTGGACCGGTCTGACCGCCTGGCTGCGCATCTGCTCGAGTTTCACGCGATTGATCGAGGCACCGTCCAGCCTGCTCCTGCGACCGGGGCGAGATGGCCAGAGGACGTGCGGCACGGCGAGCGGCCCGCGCCGTGGGCGGCGAAGCCGGCGCCTGGGCAGCGACGATCCCGGCGCGATCTGACCGCCGTGGAATCAAGCCATTGCTTGCATGCTGAACATGGATCTGCAGCTGAGCAATCGTGTGCGCGACACTGGCGAAAACGCGTCCATCACCGCAAAGAGCGGAATTTCAATCCCCGTCAACCCGCATCAGCGTCTGTGCGCACCGGTGCGTGCGCAGGTGTCGCTTCGTGCGCTGTCCGACCCAGTGGGGAGCGAGAAAGCGCGTTGCCGCAGAACTGCCGATGTTCGGTCGCGGGGGACCGGGCGCCCACATGGCGACGCCCGCAGTGTCTGCAATGCGCACGTTTGCGCGAGGCTTGACAAGTTCTAAAAGCGGGACCTATCCTGACTTCAGGGGCAAGTGCGCGCAGATGCACCGGGGGCAGTGCAAGCATTGCGATGCACGTTCCGTCTGTTCCGCGACGGTTGGCCCCGACAAGAAACTCAACAACGCATCATCGGACCGGATAGTAACAATACGAAAGAGGAGTGGAAGCATGCGATCTTTGCGCTCTCTACGATACTCACTGACCGTTGCGGCAGGAACGGTGGCTGCGGTGCTCGCCTGTGGGGCCGCCCACGCGCAGCAACAGCGCACCTTCAAGCTGACGGTAAGTCCGACGGGTTATGATCACTATCAGGCAAGTCACGCTCAGAATGTCGGTATCCACGTGATGACGGCGAATACCCCGGCGGGTCTGGCGGCCAAGCGCCTGGGCCAGTTCGGCATGACTCAGGACGGCTCGCAAGGGGGTGCCTTCGGAGGCGGTGATTGGGGGGACGGCGGCGCCGGGATGCGTTACCCGGGCACGCTGTCGTTTCACGGCGGTCATGTCGTGCGCTCCGCGACGGAGTACCTGATCTACGTGAACATCGAATCGAACGGCAACTGCAATACGATCCCGACGTGCTGGGGCGACCCGTACCAGTTCCTGAGCGATCTCGGCCAGAGCCGCTTCATCCACATCGTCGATCAATATGTCGGTGCGCAGGATGAGGATCGCTATCGCCCGTCGCGCGATGTGATCGAGGTGAGCTACGCTTCGACGCCCGGCGTCCCGTACACCGATCTTGACGTGCAGTCGATCGTGTATGGGGTGATCAGCCAGCTTGGCCTGTCAGGCGGCCATCACGCCATCTACGACGTGTTCCTGCCGCCGGGACAGGATGAGTGCTCGGGCCCCGGTCAGTGCTACTCGCCTGACAATCCGAGCACGTTCGTGTTCTGCGCCTATCATGGCAGCACGACGTTGCCGGGCGTTGCCGGTACGGTCCTCTACACGGTCGAGCCGTTCCAGGACGTCAGTGGATGCTCGGTGCGGCCCAACACCCCGAACGGGCAGCTGATCGACTCGACGAACAACGTCCTCTCGCACGAGACGATCGAGACGATCACCGATCCCGATGTCTCAGGTGCTTGGCCGACCGGCTGGTGGAACGAGCTGTCGAACGCGATGTTCGGGCAGGAAATCGGCGATGAGTGCAGTTTCCTCGCGATCAATCCGCCGCCGCCGGCGCTGCCCAGTGCGAATACGAGCGTGTTCTTCGACCCGAGCAACGTCGACCTGAATGGTCATGCCTACGCCATCCAGCCGGAGTACAGCAACGCGCAGCACGGCTGTGCCACTTCCCCGCCCGATGGTGGGGATGGCTGGGGTAACGGTTAGCGCGTTTTCTCGATCAAGCAGTGGGTCTTAACGCGCTCAGCGTCAGCCACTGCGCGGCGTGATTCGCCGCGGCCGGGAATGGATCCCGGCCGCGGCGGCCGAACTGTTTCGGCCGGTTCGGCGGTGCGCCGCTTCAGTGTGCGGCACGCTCGAGGAGGTGGGATTCGAACGGCGTGCGCAGCGCGTGCAGCGCTTCGCTCGAGATCTGCGGCAACGCTTCGAGCGCCGGCCGAGCGAAGTAGTAGCCTTGCAGCAGATGTATGCCGAGCTCGCGCAGGCACAGGGCCTCATCGAGCGACTCGATGCCCTCGGCGATGACGGTGATGCCGAGCTGCGCGCACATCTGCGCAATCGAGTGCGTGATGATGCGGCGTACGCGGTCGGTATGGATGTTGCGGGTCAAGGCCATGTCGATCTTGACGATGTCCGGCTGGAACTGCGCGAGCAGACTCAATCCGGAATGCCCGGCGCCGAAATCATCGATCGCGGTGAGCATGCCGTGGCGCTTGTATTCGGTGAAGATCGCCATCAGGTGCGCCGCATCGCGCGTGCGCTCATCTTCGGTCACTTCGAACACGATCCGATGGAGCGGAAATGCGTACCGCGTAGCCGCCTCGAGCGTGGCGCGGATGCACGCGGCAGGCTGGTAGACTGCATTCGGCAGGAAGTTGATGTTGAGCAGGCTGCGCATGCGCAGACCGGCTGCCAGTGTGATCGCGCGGACGCGGCACGCCTGATCGAACGCGTAACGGTTCTCCTCGGTGATGCGGGTCAATACCTCCTGCGCGCTGCCGCCGCCGATCGGTCGCACCAGCGCTTCGTGCGCGTAGACCGTGCCGTGCTCGGTGTCCACGATCGGCTGGAAGGCCATGGTGAAGTCCGGGGCGAGGCCGGCGTCCCGACAATTGCGGCAACTGGGGCGGCTGGGGGAGGAGGGCATGATCGATTCCTGATGCGGTGTGCACAGCAGGGTATCGGCCGGGAGCCGCAGGGCTTGAGCGGGCGACTGGCTCGAGTGGGCGGAGCGTCAGGATTACTTGCTGAAGGCTAGGCCAAGTTCGACCTCGGTGCTCGGAGCCGCCGTGTCCTCGAGCAGGGGTGCAGGGGCGAAGCGGCACAGGCCGGCGATGAGCGAATCGGGAAGCATCTCGATGCGTGCATTGAGGTTCTTGGCCGCCTCGTTGTAGCGGGTGCGATAGGCTGCAATCGCCCGCTCATGGGCACGAATGCGAAAGCGCAGTGCGCGCAATGCGGTCTCGGCCTGGCGATCCGGGTGGCGCGCGGCGATGGGGTAGAGCGTGACGAGCGCTGCGCGCAGGGTGTCTTCCGCGCCGTTCACGGCGGCGATGTCATGCTGGGCACGTGCGG
>JAKAYU010000075.1 GCA_021809525.1 Pseudomonadota bacterium
CCGATCTCACCAGCCGTCCGCGCGCATCGCGGATGGTGAGGGTCACGGGGCCCTGGACATGTGCCGGCAGGATGTAATCGATGTACGCGCCGTTCGGCGGATTGGCGGCCATCGGCTCGTCCTTCGGGAATGGCGTGCCGGTGAAGCCGGCCGGCCGCAGCCGGATGGCCGGTGCGGGCTTGAACAGTGTCACCGCATCCGGGCGCACGGCGTCCATCTGCCTGAGCGCGCTGATGTCATCCATGATCCAGATGCCCCGCCCGTGCGTGGCGAGCACCAGATCGTCGTCGTGGACCTTGATGTCGCGCACCGAGGTCACCGGCAGGTTCTGCTGCAACGACTGCCAGTGCGCGCCGTCGTCGAACGACACGAACACGCCGTATTCGGTGCCCGCATACAGCAGGCCCGGTTTGACGGGATCCTCGCGCACCACGTTGACGAAATCGTGCGCCGGGATGCCGTTGGTGATCAGGCGCCAGCTCCTGCCGTCGTTGCGCGTCACGTAGATGTAGGGCGTCTGATCGTCCAGCCGATGCCGGTCGATAGCGAGGTACGCGGTTGCCCGATGGAAGTACGACAGCTCGATCCCTGCCACCTTGGACCAGGGCGTGAGCGCCTTCGGGGTGACGTTGGTCCAATGTCTGCCGCCGTCCGCGGTGCGCCACACCAGGCCGTCATCGGTGCCGACCCAGATCGCCTTGGCGCTGAAGCGCGAGGGCGCGATTGAGTAGATCACACCGCGGCGGGGACCGACGTCGATGGTGTCCTTGGCGGTCACCGGCCCGAGATTCGGCGGCACGCCGGGGTTCTTGCGGCTCAGGTCCGGGCTGATCCGCCGCCAGTGCAGTCCGCCGTCATCGGTGCTGAACAGGTACTGGTCGGCGAAATACAGCGTCTTGTGATCGTACGGGGAGAACACCAGCGGAAGCGTCCAGTCGGTACGGTAGTGCGCATCCGGATACGCCAGGGTCGGATCGACGTCGCGCACCTGACCGGTGCGCATGTCGAGCTTCTGCACCGTGGTGGTCTCGCCCGTTCCATCGCCGTAGACAATGTTCGGGTCTTTTGGATCAGGAACGACATTGCCGTTCTCGCCGCCGGGCGTGAGCTCGCGGAACTGCTCGAGCGTGATGCCGTTGCCGTCGATCGTCCGGCTCGGCAGCGCCATCGCCCCGGAGTCCTGCTGCGAGCCGTACACCCAGAAGGGGAAGCGGTTGTCCACGCTGATCTTGTAGATCTGCGCGGTCGGCTGGTTGTACCAGCTGCTCCAGGTGGCGCCGCCGTTGAGCGTTACCTGCGCGCCCTGGTCGCTGCCGAGAATCATCCGCTCGGGATCGGTCGGGTCGATCCACAGCTGATGGAAGTCATCGCCGGTCGGATCCCCCTTGAGCGCGATGAAATGCCTGCCGCCATCATCGGAGCGCAGCACGATGGTGTTCATCACATACAGGCGCTCGGCGTCGTGCGGGTCGACGGTGAGCGAGCAGAAATACCAGCCGCGGCCGAAGATGCGCGGATCGCTCGAGACGTGCCGCCAGTGCACGCCCCCGTCCTCGGAGCGATACAGGCCGCCGCTCTTCCACGAGCCGTCAACGAGGGCGTACACGAGATTCGGCTGCGTCGGGGCCACGGCGAGCCCGATGCGCCCGGGGTGCGCCGGGAAGCCGTGCCCGGTGATGTGCGTCCAGTGGCTCCCGCCGTCATGCGACACGTACAGCCCGCTGCCCGGACCGTTCGAGGGCGGATAGACGCTCCACGGCGGGCGGCGCGTCTGCCACAGCGCGGCATAGATGGTTTCGGGATCACCAGGCTTGAACGCCAGATCGACCGCCCCGGTGTTCGCATTGAGGTAGAGCACCTTCTGCCAGTGCCGCCCGCCGTCGAGCGAGCGGAACACGCCGCGCTCGGCATTCGGGCCGTAGGGGTGGCCCAGCGCAGCCACGTACACGATGTTCGGATTGCGCGGGTTGATGATGACCCGCGCGATCTGCCGCGTGTTGGTGAGCCCGATGTGGATCCAGTGCCGCCCGCCGTCGGTGCTCTTGTACATGCCATCGCCCTGGGCGATGTCCGAACGCATGTCCGCCTCGCCCGTGCCGACGTAGATGACCTTGCTGTCCGAGGGGGCGACCGCGATGGCGCCGATGGAGCCGACCGGCTCGTGATCGAAGATCGGCTGCCAGGTGCGCCCGGCATCGTCGCTCTTCCACACCCCGCCGTCGACGGCGCCGAAGTAGAAAAGGCGGTCGTTGCCCGGGACGCCGGTGACCGCGAGCACGCGGCCGCCGCGGAACGGTCCGATCAGCCGCCAGTGCAGCGCCTGATAGTCGCTGCGCGGCACCGCCGAAACCGGCAGCGCCGAGTCCGCGGCGCACGCCAAAGCGGCCACGGCCGCACCCAGGACCAGCATCGCTCCAATACGCACTCGCACGGGCAGCCTCCAGGATCGAGGGAGGAGCCTCGGTGCGGCCCGCGGCGCGGCAGAATATCGTCGCGGCCCGCCCGATGCTCGGATCCTGGCGAATCTAGCCGTTCGTCGGCCATTTTGCGCGGTTCATCGCAATAGCGCACGATCAAGCGAGCATCGGCCGCGATGAGCCGTGCCCGGTATCGGCGGAGCAGCCGGGCGCGGAAAGCGCGCGGCGCGCTGCTATGATCCGCCCGCCCCAGAAAGCTGCCCCGGAGCGAGGACAATGATCGAAGAGCCTCTGGTCACCCATCGCGGCGGCTGCCACTGCGGCCGCGTGCGCTTCGAGGTCCGCGCGCCGGCGGCGCTCAGCGTCTCGGAGTGCAACTGCTCCATGTGCAGCAAGGCAGGCTATCTGCACCTCATCGTACGCGCCGAGCACTTCAGGCTGCTCTCGGGCGCGGACGTGCTCACGACCTACACGTTCAACACCGGCACCGCGCGGCACCTGTTCTGTTCGGTCTGCGGCATCAAGTCCTTCTACGTGCCGCGCTCGCACCCCGACGGCTACAGCGTCAACGCCCGCTGCCTGGAGGAAGGCACGGTGCGCGAGCAGACCGTCCGCCCGTTCGATGGGCGCAACTGGGAGCGCAGCTATCCCAACGGGCGCGGAGAGTTCGAGCGATGACCCACCGGCCGGCAAACGGCCGGGCGTCTCAGCGCCGCCGCACCCACCGGCCGCCGCTCATGCGCCAGCCCTGCGGGGTATGGACCCAGCGGTGCGGCACCCATCGGTACCCGGGCCGGGGCGGCGCCCAGTGTCCGCGGATCCAAACGTAGCCGCTCGGCGCCCAGCTCCAGTAGCCGCCGAGCCAGATGTAGCCGGGATACGGCGCTGCTCCGTAGTACTCGACGCGCGGGGGTGGCGGCGCCACGAGCACCGCGCTGCCGTAGTAGCCGGGCCCGACCACGCAGGCGCTCAGCGCCAGCGAAAGCCCGAGTGCGATCGCCGCGACCGCGGTGCGAACCGGAAACCTTGCCATGGACACCTCTTGCCTGGCACATCTGCCCAGTAAAACGCCGGACAGCGCCGACGGTGCACGGCAGTGTGTGCACAGGTCGATGAGCGCGGCACCTCGGCTTGTACGGACCTGGGTGCACCGGCAAAGTCCACCAGGCAGCCCCCGCGCCCTGGAGAGAGCCGTGCCGATTATCTACGCCCGCGAGCCCGATCTGTCCGCTGAAGCGTTCCGCGACATACTGATCGCCTCCACGCTCGGTGAGCGCCGGCCGGTGCACGATCTCGAGCGGCTGCGGCGCATGCTGCGCGCGGCGGACCTGATCGTCACAGCGCGCGATGAGGGGCGTCTGGTCGGCATTTCGCGCGCGCTGACGGACTTCTCGTATTGCTGTTATCTGTCGGATCTGGCGGTGGATGCCGCCTACCAGCGCCGGGGCATCGGCCGGCGGCTGATTGCCAAGACGCATGCGCTCGCCGGGGATCTCACCGCTTTGATCCTGGTGGCCGCGCCGAGCGCCGAATCCTATTACGCGAGGATCGGCATGACCCAGCGGCCCTCCTGCTGGACCTTCCCCCGCGGGCGCTGAGGCGCTGCGGCGGCAGGGGGCTCACCCCGCTGCCGCAGCGCCACTCGTCAGTGGAATTCGTTGGCGACGACGTCGAGCACCACACCGGTGGCGATTGCGGCCAGGACTGCGTTGTGATCTACGCGGACCCAGTAATACCCCGGCGGCGGCGGCGCCAGATGGTAGTAGACGGCATCGGGAACGATGTACGCGGGAGCGCGGTAGGCGATTGGAAGCCGGTCGCCGCGGCGCCACACCCGGTAGTAGTAGCCCGGCGGCCGGCGGTAATGGCCGTCGTCGAAATCGCCCCATTGACGCCCGCGCCACCCTTCGCGCTCGTGCTCGCGCCGCCAGTCCCGGCGGTCCCGCCAGTCGCGCCGATCGCGCCAGTCGCGCCCGCGGTCGTCTCGATGGTCCTCATGGCGCCACTCGTGGTGGTCACCGCCGTCGCGATGGCCATCCCAGTGTGGCGGGTCGGCCAGGACCAGCGGGCTGGCCAGCAGGGACAGCAGCATGCCGGCGATGATCGTGCGTTTCATGTGAGTCTCCCGTCGTGCGGCCTCGAGCCGCGAGCACAGCATCGCGCGCGCTCCCTGAGCGGAAGCTGAACGGGCTCACGGCGGCTGCAGCGGCGCAGGAGGCACCGGGGGTCTGCGGGCCATTGCGGACATCGTTCGGCCGGACCGGCCGTCTCAGCGCGTGACCTGCTTCTCCGCCGGGGCGGCATCGCCCGCCCGGATCGCGTACGGCAGCGCGTCCTCGACCAGATGCACCAGGAACCGCCCGGGCTGCTCCTGCATGATCAGGTGCGCCGAGTCGGCAAAAATCACCAGCCGCTTCGATGGCGCGTGCAGGCGCTCGAACCACTGGATGGTCAGGCTCGCGGGCGTCGTATAGTCGTGCGCGCCCACAAATTCGATCACCGGACAGCCAAAGTGCGTGACGTGATCGAAGTTCACGCGCAGCAGCGGTCCGAGCAGGTACCGCAGCGAGAACCGGCTCCCCTCGGCAATGGCCTCGAAATCCTTCGGCGTGTACAGCGGCGAGAGCTCCCAGCTGCGCGCATACCAGTGAAACTGCTTCCGGCCGTACACCAGGGCTCCGTAGTGCATCTCCCATCTGTTCAGGACGCTGAGCCGCTCCAGTTTCAGACGCTTGCCGGGATACGGCGCCAGCGCCTCGAGCGCGCGCAGCGCCACGGGATTGTGATGCGCTCTGGCTTCGTGGAGCACATGTTCATACGCGATGTGCTGGCCCCGCCGCTCGTTGACGATCTGGCCAACGCCGATATAGGCGTAGAACCAGTTGGGGTGTCGCTGCGCGAGCCTGACACCAAGGACGGTTCCCCAGGAGTGCCCCAGGAGGAAGATCTTTTGCTTGTGGAACCGGTGGCGCAGGTACTGCACGACTCGCGCCGCATCATGAGTCATGCCGGCGATGGTCATGCCCGGCGCCATCTGGGCGGGAGTGTTGGCCTCGTAGGTCTTTCCCGTGCCGCGCTGGGCCCACTCGACCACGGTAAAGTAGTCTTCCCAGGGAGATTGAAACGCCCAGGCGACCGGCATGAGCGGTGACCCTGGCCCCCCGTGCAGCACGAGCAGGATCGGATTGCGCCGGTCACGCCCCTGTATGGAGATCCACTGCCGCGTGCCGTAGACCGGCAGCAGAAGTTGCTGCTGAATCCCGCGCGGCGAGACGATCCGCAGCTGAGCCGCGACGATGGCCTTGGCCGCCGTCCAAGCCTGGGACCAGGCGGGACCCGCGGCCGTCCCCGTTGCGGCAAACAGGCACCCCGCCAGCATCACCTCGCGCCGCCACCGAATCATCGACCTGCCCTCCCGCCCCGGGAGCGCCCCGAATCGGGCCGCGTATCGGGCAAGTCTACGCCGTTCCCTGCGCCGCCATCATGCCCGCGCTCTGGAGACACCGGAACCGCAGCGCCGGCCGCCCGACCAAGACACGCTCCGCAAGCGGCGATACGATCACTCGTGCCAAGTGCACGTGCCCGGGGGTCAACACCCGACCCGCTGCGCCGCACATTCCGCTACGCGGACCACAAAACACCCCGATCGCGCGGCTGACGTGCGCGGTGCCGGGAGCATTCCCGAGCAGACTAAGCCATGCGTTTTATCAACTCTTCGCCGTCCGGGGCGACTCGCAAGCCCATGACAGCAGCAAACATCTGACGCTGTGACCTGCTTAACAGGCACAACATCCGCCGCGGGCGATTATTCAATCCACTCGCGCCTTTGCCCACCATCATCTGTGTAAGACCGACAAATCCGACCTCATGCAGACAGCGCGCGCAGAAGCGCAGCATTTATCGCTCCACACCCATCCCTCCGGCCGTGAGGGAAGCGACAGGGTCCACCGCACCGAGCGCATTGCCGCGCCCCAATCGAACAGCATCTCCATTCCGGCGGCGGCGTACGCGCGCGGATGCCCGCGCGCGCCGATCAACCCGACGCGCTTCGCCTGTGCGGCGCCGAAGGCAACGCGACGGGCGATTCGCCCCAACCTGTCCGCGACACGCCCCATCGGGATTCTCATTGCTACCAGGCACTGCTGGGACCAGTACCGCCGAGCAGCGCACCTTGCATGCTCGGGCCGCCTCAGTCGCCCCTGAGGGTCGGAAGACCGCTCTCATAACCAGATGATCGCCGCCCCGCCGAAGCCCGCAGCGCCGGCCAACAGACGCCTCAAGCATGCGCCGCCGACCGAACTGCGGACGCGTCGGCGATCGGAGGGTCGGCGCCGCAATGGCAGGTGCGCGCCTGTTCTGAAGTTGCCAGAAACGTACCGGGAGTAATGTTCTATGCAGAAGAATCACAACGTAATCATCGCCACCCTGTGTGCCGTCGCGCTGAGCGGCTGCGCCAAGAGCAGCGGAGCACACCCGCACACGAACACAACAGCAGCAGTATCCGCCACGCCCGCGACCGCCTCGGCCCGCACCGCGGCACCGCTTCCCTTCAAGCTCGGCGGCGTGAGATTCGACGGCAAGAGCCGGGCCCAGATCACCAGCGCCTTGGAGGCGGCCGGTTTCGCTGCCGAGAACGTCAACGCCCAGCACTGGTGCGACACGTTCCATGCGCCCGCAAGAATCACGGGCGCCGGCGAGACCGTCGTGTGCTACACCTTACACAATCGGTGGGCGAGCACCGACCTCCACTACCCGACGCATTTCATGTCATTTTCACAGCATCCAAAGGGCCCCGGAATCGTCGCGCTCATGCATGTCCTTGAGCACCAGTACGGCAAGCCGGATATCGCAAATGGGAACCTCAGCGTCGGACCGATCGACGTAGAGTGGTCCTCGCTGTTCGGCGGACGCGGACAGGTCAAGCTGACGCGCGGATGGCCGGATCAGCAGGTCGTGCTGTCGTTCCGCAATCTGCCGAACTACAAGCGCGTCAACGCGCAGTTTCAGCAGCAACAGGCGGCACAGAAGGAACAACGGGCGCGCAACGCGCTGGGGAACTGACCTCAACCATCGTCCCTGTGAGGGGGGCGAGAGCTGCTGAGCACAGGGATGTGCTCGGGCATCGGCTCATGCGGACCACGCTGCGCCGGTCGGCGTCATCCGCCGTCGACGCACTGGGAGCGCGCCACCCACATCCCGTGAGCTTTCGCAGTCAGCCACTGCGTCATGCGCCGCATGGCCTGGAGCCGGACTGACTCGAGCGGATGCTCGTGGATCTGCACGTGCACGGCGTGCATCTCGGAATCGTGAATGTCCTGGGAGCTCAGAAAGCAGGTGATCGGGCAGGATGCGAGCTCCCCAGAATGGCGCACATGCAGCGTATCGTGCATGGCCATCCACTGGTAGGCCAGGGCGCCGATCCAGCTGCGCACGCCCTCGTCCTCGCAGCCGTGGAACGGCTGCGTCTCGAGCCAGCCGACGAGAGCCTCCGCAGGCATCGGCCGCGCCAGCCCGAACCCCTGCCCGAAGCGGCAACCGAGCAGGCTCGCTGCCTCGATGATGCCCGCATCCTCCAGGCCCTCGGCGACGACATCGCGCTCCAGGTCCTGGCCGATCTGCACGACGGTGCGGAACAGGCTCAGCACCTTGATCGGATCGCGGCACACGTCCTTGATGATGTTCTGGTCGACCTTGATCACGTCGAACGGCAGGTCGGCCAGGCGCTTGAGGTTGCTGAACCCCGAGCCGAGATCGTCCATCGCGATCTTCACGCCCGTGGCGGCAAGGCGGGTGATGGCCTCATCGACAGCGCTGGTCTCCAGCGCCTGATTCTCGAGCAGCTCGAGGGTCAGGTGCTGCGGCGCGACCCGTGCGCAGCGCAGCGCCTCCTCGACCCACTGGGCGCAGTCCGGATGTACCAGCGAACTGGGGGCGAGGTTGATCGACAGCCCGATGTCCATGTTTGCGTCGCGCCAGCGGCGCAGGTGGGCGAGTCCCTGCGCGAGCCCCTGGCGGAAGAGTGAATCGAGGTCCGTCTCCCCCAATGCGGGCAGGAACTGTCCGGGAGGCAGAATCGCGCCCTCCGGCGTGCGCAGTCGTGCCAGCGCCTCGACCTTGATCAGCGCACCGCTGGTCAGATCCACCACGGGCTGGACGAACATCTCCACGCCGCCGCTGTAGAGCAGCGAGCGCATTCGCGCCGCCTCGCCGGTGTCGATCGCATGCCAGCGGCTCTGGGAGGCGCGCGTCATCTGGTCCCAGCGGTTCTGCAGCGAGAGCCGCCAGGTGCGGATCCAGCCCGAGCTGAATTGGTGCGGGTACCCGCCGAACAGCATCAGCACGGCGTGGATCGCGCCGTGCCGGTGCACGGGGATGGTCACTGCGCTGCGGATGCTGAACTCCTGCATCAGCGCCTGCCACGGTGCCGCGCGAGCGTCGGAGCCGAAGGCGGACGTCTCCTGCGGGCTGTCGGTCATCCAGGTCGTCGCCACCAGCCCCCGGCCGCGCGCATCACGTGGATCGAGCACCGGATACAGATCGCGGGCGCGATGTGCTTCGATGAAGGCATCCGAGCCGTCGCCCGCCGCACGCTCGATGACCAGGCGGTTCTGTGCGTCCGGCCGGCACACCACGGCCGCGCGAATACCCGGCAGTGCCGCGAGCTCATCCAATTCCGTCCGCATCCAGTCCGCCGCCAGCGCCCTGCCGTCCATCGGGCGGGCGAGCAGCATCTGGTACCGGTCGAGAATGGACTGCATAGCATGCAGCTGACTCTCGATGTCCAATTGCAGCCGGGCCTCGGCGGCCCGCAGAGTGCGGTAACGCGTACGCGCGGTCAGCAGGGCAGCATCCAGATGCGTGCGTAGTAAGTCACGATACAGGCCCAGGGCGCGCGTCATCCATGCGCCCGAGGTGCCAATGAGCGCGTGCACGGCGCCGAGCCGGTGGGCGGTCTGCTCTACCTGCTGCGCCGTCGTGCGCGCATCGAGCAGGAAGCGCAGATGCGCAGCCTGCTTGCGCGCCAGCGCCTGCAACTCCTCCTCCGAGAGGCACTCGAGGATGGCCGCCGTATCCGGATGCGCCTGGAGCTCACGGTAGAACGATGCGGAGAACTGACCCGCCACGACCTCCAGATGCGGCGCCAGACCTCGCATGAGTTCCTGCGCCTCCGTGCCGAAGGCGTCAAAGGCGCACTCCGGTATCTGCTCCGCTTGCGCTGCAACGCCGAGCCGCCACCACCGGGTTCGATCATGCTTGGTCTGTTTGGCCTGAAACATCGCCGCGTCCGCCTGGCGGAGCAGCAGCTCGGCTTCGTCGCCGTCGGCCGGACACACCGCGACGCCCATCGTCATGCCGATCGATGCGACCTCGCCCCCGCCCAATTCGAAGGGCGCCTCGACCGCCCGATGCAGCCGCTCGAGCGCCGCGCCGAGCTGCCCCATTGCCTGTGGCGGCTCAAGGTCCTCGAAGACCACCACGAATTCATCACCGCCCAGACGCGCGATGAAATCCGAGTCCCGCAGCCCGGCAAGCAGACCGCAGGACAGCGCCCGCAGCAACTCATCGCCCACGTCGTGCCCCAGCCGGTCGTTGACGGGCTTGAAATCATCCAAGTCGAGAATGCCGACCGCCAGAAACGAACCGCGCCGGCGTGCACGCGCAATCGCCTGCGGCAGGTATTCCTCCAGAGCGAGGCGGTTCGGCAGCCCCGTCAGAGAGTCGGTACGGGCGATGCGCGCATCGCGCGCTTGGCGGGTCCGGATGCGCTTCTTCAGGTCGAGCTCATCGAGGCCACGGCCAAGCAACGCCCCGATCCGCATGGACACCTCGATCGTGGCCTCATCGAAGCATCCGCGCCGGGGCGAGGCAAGCGCAAGGATCGCCCAGACCCGCTTCGCCCGAACGATCGGGATGGCAAGGACACTCGCCCAATGGTGCTGCGCGAACCCCGCATGCCACGGCTGCAGCGTCGGGTCGGCAAAGGTGTCGTTGCAAATGACCAGTTGTCGGCGGTTCCAGGCCTTGACCACGACGGACGCGGTCTGCCCATCGGTCAATATCGGCGGTGCGGCCCGCACCTGCTCGGCGCCGTCGCCGGCGAGCGCCAGGATCTCGAATGCGCCGCACTCCCCGGGCCGGCCGATCCATGCGGTATGAAACGGCGTGTCCTGCGCCAGCTTGGCGCAGAGGCTCGTGAGCATCTCCTGTTCCCGGCGACTCTGGATCAGCACGTCGCCGCAATGCAGCAGCGCCCGGTAGAGTGCCTGCAGATCGAGCAGTTGCTGGCGTTTCGTCAGCAGATCGAACGCCCGCACGCCGAGCCGATCCGTGAGCAGATTCACGGTTTGCAGCAGATGATCCTTGCTCGCCGGATCCTGCTTGCGTTCGCGCGGCCGCGCGGCCATACCACTCTCGAGAATCCGGATCTCGCGTGCCAGAGACTGATCCACCTCCAGGATATGGTGCACCAGCCACTGCGCGAGAAATGCCAGCAGATCGAGGACGACGTCCGCAGCTACGTCCGCGGCGTGGTCGCGCACCAGGCTCTGGGCCCGATGCAAGAAGCTGCAGAAGTTCGCATGCGCCTGCAGATGCATCGTGCCGTGCTGGGCGTTCACCGCCCACCGACGCATCAGCTTTTCCTCTTCGGCGAAGTGATAGTGGGTGTAATCGACCAGCTCGGCGAGCAGCGCCATGAGGTGCTCGCGCGAGACCTCCTGGGTCTGCGCGGACGCGATGCGATTGAAAATGTCCAGCAGGTACTGATGCTGTTCGTCTACCACGGCGATGCCGGTCGCCATGGCGTCCGTCCACTGTAGCGGCTGTGCCGACTGAGGCATGGAGATTAATTCGTTGCGTACGCACCAGGATGGGCCGACGCCGAACTCGGCATCTGGCACGGATCATCTTACCCTGGCCGGCGAGATGGCGGCGCCCGAAAAGCTCGACACAGTTGGCATTTGCTCAACGGCAAGCCGCACAAATGCCCGATGCGCAGGCACCTGAGCTGCGTTCGGTGAAAAAAAAGCCGACTTTCCCTCCGGCGCAAGTGCCGCTCAGATTGCATCAGCGCGGCCGTTCGAACCGCCCGACTCTACAGGGAAAGAGTCTGCACAACCTGTGCGAGTGACCAGCCGCGGCCCGCCTCAGCGGTAGCGCGCTCCGAGGCCGGCGGCATGGCCGGCTGCCCGTCGATGCCTGCACCTGGCGCCCGCGAACTTCCGCCGCAGATCGTCTTCCTGCCCGAGGTGGCATACCGAGAAATGAAACGGCACTGGCGCCCCATCCCCTGCCGCCCGTGCGATTTCGCCGGCGGCGCACCAGTGCGAGTCGCACCGTATTTTCGTCTTCAGTCTCTCTCCGGCTTGCCTGGAGCCAGCGCATCCGGACTGTTGAGATGTCCGGGCACTGCCGGGGATTACTCGCGCCGACAATGCATCATCGGTTGTTTTGCAATGACATCTCGTACATGAGGCAGTCGGAATTCAGTGACTCGACTCGCCCGCTCACCCTGAGGTGATGACTCTGGGCATCCAGCAGAAGCGCGACCTCACCGCTGTCCGTCGTTGAAATCCAACAGTATCCCCCTGAGTGAAGGTTGACCGGATCTCTTGGGCAAGGCGCACAGCTATTTGAGCCTTTATCCCTCAGTTGGAAGACGAGATAAATCTCCTTGTACGTGAGATTGGTAACATATCCCCCTGAGATCGCGTTAGTGGCTATTGCGGGCCCCAATGATGCACAAGCAAGCAGAGCTGCTGGGTAAATTGTTGCGTGTTTCACATTCCCTCCTCCGTATTGCCTCACGTAATTTTGTTACCGCTTGCCTCGCAAGCCATGTTACCGCTGCGCTCTCCCCGTCGCGTCCCGCAGATCGCCCGCTTCCCCGCTGCTGCGGTCGTGTGGAAACTCGTCCGGATATCTGTGGCCTGCTCCGCCCAAGCCGTGTGCGTTATCGTGGTGCCCACGGAGACATCCTCGGATCATGGAGGTCTCCATGGTACAGCTCATGCTGTCGGTAGCATTTTGCGTGAGGCAACGACCCCAGCCGGTACCATTTTTGTGTGACGCAATGCGAGAGGCCAAGAGTCTCGCCGCGCGAGAAGCTGAGCTCCTTGCCGAGGTCCGGCAATAAGGGTGGTCATGCTGGCAACGTGACTCTTCAGAGAGAGCTGGGGTGGAAAGACGATCAATACTGGTCAATTCGGGACAGACTCGTTGATGCAGACCAATCGCAACTTGGCCGCGGAAAGGACGGTAGTGTCAGTCTTGTTGCTCAAGAAGCGCCAGCAACAGTTCCCGATAAACCCGTCTTGGCTTCGGACAGTAGAGCCATCGTCACTGAAGCAGCGCTGCGTTGGCTCGATCGCTTTCTGGCCAATCGGGATCTCGAGAGTATCAACCGGGCCCTCGTCGATACGATCAGCGTGTTGATGGGGATCGAAATCCGCCTCTTTCCGGTGATCGACGCGTTTTCTCGATTTTCTGGCACACCGCTTGCTTGTTTTTCCGGTCCCTCTCTTCGCCTCGCCAAACAACTTCTTGATTCCACTGCGGCTGCGTCTGGCAGCGGTCCTGGGCTCATAGGGGCTGGCGTTGCCGTCGCCTGCTGGCGGCGCCTCAGAAACCCGCGTCTGGCCCCCAGAATCAGGCGGATTCTCGCCGCCGCCAACAATCAGCGAAGCGAAGCAGGCGGAAGGATGCAGCAACGCAACCGTAAACCGGACGCTCTCGCTCATTCGGTGGATCCTGCGCAAGTGCACTCGCGATTGGGAGTGGTTGGATCGGGCGCCGACCTTTCGACTCTTGAAGGCGCCGACACGGCGCGTCCGCTTTCTGACTCACGACCAGGCAGACGCGTTGCTCAAGGAATTACCGACGCATCTTAGGGACATGGCGACGTTCACCCTGGCAACGGGGCTGAGAGCCGCCAACGTGACAGGACTCGCGTGGGAGCAGGTCGATCTCGAGCGCAAGGTGGCGTGGGTTCATCCGGATCAGGCGAAGGCGCGCAAGGCCACCGCCGTGCCGCTGAATGCCGCGGCGATCGAGGTGCTCGCTCGTCAAAGGGCAAGGCACGCCGAACGGGTCTTCACCTACGAAGGCGCCCCGGTCCGGCAGCTGTCAACCAAGGCCTGGTACAAGGCGCTCATGCGTGTCGGGATCGCGGACTTCGAGTGGCACGACCTCCGGCACACCTGGGCGTCGTGGCACGTGCAGGCCGGGACCCCGCTCTTGGCTTTGCAGGAGCTCGCGGGCTGGGAGAGCGAGCGGATGGTGCGGCGCTATGCGCACCTGGCCGCCGATCACCTTGCCGTCTACGCCAGCCATCTCGAAATCGATGGCACAAATAGGGCACAGTCGGTCGAAAATCCGATGGTCGCGACCGGAGGGCGCGCCTACGGTATTGAGTTGGTTGATGAAAATTGGTGCCGGCTGAGGGATTTGAACCCCCGACCAACGGTTTACAAAGCAGCGATCTGGAGTTCCAGGGGCTTATGTATCAACCACTTGCAGCGCTTGCCAGCCCCGTTCCCAGCCTCACCACGGCACAATTACGGCACACCCAATCTGAGTTCGGCACATTCCTGGCACAGAGGTTGCGCGTCGGGTCCAGCTTGATGTTTCTCCCGATGAACTCGCCAGCTGCCATACCTCCGATATCATCTTGCAATGCCTTCCATGAGCTTCGAGAGAGCGGTGGCGAGTGCCTGCACCGACCCTGGGTCCGGCAGAGGAAGTCTGAGGTATTGGCTACCCGTCCGCGCGTCTTTCTCGATCCATGACGATGCTGCGCTCGATGCCGGCGCCGCGGTGGCGCTCCCATTTGAAGCCGCCGACAGTGCCTGAGCGAGTTCGAGACCGGCTTGCAGCAGCGGCGCCCACGGGTTTTGCGCCACCCCCGGAGTTGCCCCGGACCCTAGTTTGCCGGTTGGGCGTTCCTGGGCCGATGTCCCGGCGGGAGCCCCGGTCGTGTCCGGAGTTGCCGCGGCGGCCTGTCGCTCGATCGCCGGAGCCAGCGCATTCGAGGATCGCGAGGCGCCTGGATCGGTGCCGGATTCCG
>JAKAYU010000309.1 GCA_021809525.1 Pseudomonadota bacterium
GCTAGCCGTCCTCTCTTGGGCTATCATCGCGGGCAGACCCAGAGGTGCTGACCGATGGAAACCGCCGACCTGACTCATCACATCTCCCGCCGCTTCAACGAGGACCTCGAGCGCGTGCGCAGCAAGGTGCTCGCCATGGGCGGGTTCGTCGAGCAGCAGATCCACAAAGCGATCACCGCGCTGCTCGAGGGCGACAGCTCGCTCGGGGAGTCCGTCGCGCTCGCCGATCACCAGGTGAACAACATGGAGGTGTCGATCGACGAGGAGTGCAGCCGCATCCTCGCCACCCGCGCCCCGGCGGCGGGGGACCTGCGCGTGATCGTCGCCATCATCAAGACCATCACCGATCTGGAGCGCATGGGCGATGAGGGCGAGAAGATCGGCTACATCGCCTCGCGGCTCGCCACCATGGAGCGTCCGGCGGACAAATACCGCGAGATCAAGCATCTCGGCCGCATCGTCACCGAAATGGTGCACGCGGCGCTCGATGCGTTCGCGCGCATGGACGCGGAGGCAGCCCTGCACGTGGCGCGCCAGGACCGGCTGGTCGATGAGGAATACGAGGCCATCCAGCGCCAGAGCATCACCTTCATGATGGAGGATCCGCGCTCCATCCGCCGCGCGCTCGATGTGATGTGGGTGGTGCGCTCGCTCGAGCGCATCGGCGATCACGCCAAGAATATCAGCGAGTACGTGATCTACATGGTCTACGGCAAGGACGTGCGGCACACCTCCCTCGAGGACGTCGAGCGGGCGCTCGGGCATCGCCCGGTCGCGGGGGAGTCTGCTGCCCCTGGAGCGGCCTCGTGAGCGGCCTCGAGCGGTTCCGTCGCGCGCTCGCGCGCGGTGAGCTGCGCCGCCCGGTGAACTTCGCGGGCTTTCTCGTGTGCGCGGGGCTGATCGCCTATGCGATCTACGCGCAGTTCGATCTGCACCTCGATCCGTGTCCGCTCTGCATCTTCCAGCGCATCGGCATCGCGAGCCTCGGGGTGCTCTTCCTGCTCGCCGCGCTGCAGCATCCGCGCCGCTGGGGCGCAGCCGTCTACGCCGGGCTGCTCGCCGTGGCGGCCCTGGCGACGATCGGCGTGGCGGGCCGGCAGATCTACCTGCAGCATCTGCCGCCCTGGGAGGTGCCCTCCTGCGGCGCGCCGCTCTCGGTGATGCTGAAGTTCATGCCCGTCACCGCCGTGATCCGCAAGGTGCTCTCCGGCAGCGGCGAGTGCAGCCTGATCACCTGGACGTTCCTCGGACTGGCGATGTCCGAGTGGGTGCTGCTCTGGGCGCTCGCGCTCGGGTCGGTCGGGGTGGTGGTGAACCTGCGCCGCCTCAGGCCAGCAGATTCGCGAGCGCGTTGAGGTACATCCGGTGCAGCGCGTCGATGTCCTCGACGCGCACGCACTCGTTCACCTTGTGAATGGTCGCATTGACCACGCCGAGCTCCACGACCTGCGCGCCGAGTGGAGCGATGAAGCGCCCGTCGGACGTGCCGCCGCCGGTGGACAGTTGCGGCCGCGCGCCGGTCACCGACTCGATCGCCGCGCACACCGCCTCGGAGAGCTTGCCCGGGGGCGTGTAGAACGGCTCGCCCGAGAGGTACCACTCGAGCGTGAAGCGCACGCCGTGCTTGCGTAGGATCCCCTCGACCGTCTCTTTCAGGCCCTCGAGTGTCTGCACCGGCGAGTAGCGCAGGTTGAAGCGCGCCTTGAGCTCCCCGGGGATGACGTTCGGGGCGCCCGTGCCGGCGTTGAGGTTCGAGATCTGAAAGCTGGTCGGCTCGAAGTGCTCGGTGCCCTCATCCCAGCGGCGCTGGGTGAGTTCGGCGAGCGCCGGGGCGAGCGTGTGCACGGGGTTCTCGGCGAGCTGCGGGTAGGCGACGTGCCCTTGCACGCCGTGCACGGTGAGCCGTCCGCTGAATGAGCCGCGCCGGCCGATCTTGATGGTGTCCCCGATCGTGCGCTCGCTGGAGGGCTCGCCGACGATGCACCAGTCGATGCGCTCGCCGCGCGCGGCGAGGAGGGCGGCGATGCGCTTGGTGCCGTCCACCGAGGGACCTTCCTCGTCGCTGGTGATGAGAAAGGCGATCCGGCCGCGGTGACGCGGGTGCCGGGCGATGAACGCCTCGGTGGCCGTGATCATCGCGGCCAGTCCGCTTTTCATGTCGGCCGCGCCTCGCCCGTAGAGCATCCCGTCGCGGATCTGCGGGGTGAACGGGTCGCTCAGCCACTCCTCGAGCGGCCCGGTCGGCACCACGTCCGTATGGCCCGCGAAGCACAGCACGGGCCCGGCCTGCTCGCCGCGCCAGGCCCAGAAGTTCGTGACGTTGCCGAAGGGCAGCGGCTCGATCTGAAAGCCGATGGCGCGCAGCCGCTCGCTCATCAGCCCCTGACAGCCCTCATCGGCGGGCGTTACGGAGCGGCGGGACATCAGGTTCTTGGTCAGCTCGAGGGTAGGGGACATCTGTGCAAACCGGCGGCGCCGGGCGCAAGTCCTCGGCGGTGGTGAGGGGGAAAACAGGCCGGCTTTATAAGGCGGCAGGGCGCGCCGGGCAAGCCGTTTTTTCCATCTGGGCCGGCATCTTCCGGAGGATACACCGCCGCGTATGCGCATCCTGGTCATAGAAGACGAGAAGAAGGCCGCTACCCTCCTGCGGGCGGGCCTGAGCGAGGCGAGGTTCATCGTCGATGTGGCTGAAGAGGGCGAGGAGGGTAGCTTGCGCACCCTGAACATGGCGTACGAGTTGATCGTCCGCGATGCCATGCTGCCGCGGCTCGAGGGCGGTTCGCTCCTCGCCGCGGTGCGCCGCAGGGGCGGGACCTGCCGGTGCTCTGCTGCGCCGGCGCACCGAGCGCCAGCCCGGGGTGCTGCAGCTCGCCGCGCTGCTCGATCTGCATACGCCGCTGCAGC
>JAKAYU010000076.1 GCA_021809525.1 Pseudomonadota bacterium
CGTCTTCGCAGCGCACACGGGTATCTGAGTATGCGAATTTATAATACTATTTTCATGAGCCCCTGTCGTGAGCCGCTTCACGTTCCCAGCGTTCGTGCGGACTGCTCGGGGCCCGATGAATGCTGTTCGGCGACTGGAGCGACAGCAGCAGCGCGCCTGCGAACTCGCTCAGTCGGCGGCGCTGGGCGCGCAGCGCCGCGGCGAGCAGGTCGGTCCGCTGGGGCAACTGGCGAGGCTCAAGATGACGTTCTAGGCTCGCGCAGATCGCAGGCACGCAGTGCGCCAGGCCGGCGCAGCCGCTCGCCCCTGCAGCGTCGCAGACGATCGTGAGGTCGGGGTCGCGGGTGGGCAGCGCGGCCTTGAGTTGTGCACGGCTGTGACATGCCGTGGCGTCGTGCCCTCGCTCAGCGAGGCGAGCCGACACCGACGTAGCGTCGCCGGCCGGCAGGATCGCTCGCCCCTTGGGGCCTTTCAGGCCGACCTCCCGGAGTCGTCATACTGCCCGTGCCGCAGCGCAGCCAAACTCCGTGCTACCACCGAACCTCAAGGCCTGCGGGCGCGCCGACCAGCGGGGAGGCGTCCGGTGGCTTGCGGCTCCGCGCGTCCCGAGAGCTGCCTGCGCCGCGTCAGTGTCCGCAGCGGGCTCGGGAGCATCCCGGCTCCCATCGGGGCGAGCGCCGTTGTCACGCTCACGTCGAGGCAGTGCGCCGCGCGACCTTGCGCGCCGTGCCGGACTGCGTGGATGCCGCCGTGATGAGCGCCAACACCTCCCCGACCAGGGAGCGCATCGCGAGCGCAGCACGCTCGGCATCACCCGCGGCAATCGCATCGAGCACTTCCTCGTGGCGCGCGATGCCGGCCGCACGCCCCTTGATGCGGTTGGTGAAGCGGATCGAGATTCTCAGTGCGGTGTTGATCAGCGGATCGAGTTGGGCAAAGAAGCGATTGCCGGTGGCCGCGAGCACCGCCGTGTGAAAGGCGATATCGGCGGCCACCGGCTCATCCTCGCCCTGCCCGGCGGCCTTCATGCGCTTAAGGCCCTCGCGGATCCGTCCGATGGCCTCGCGATCGGCGCGGGCGGCGGCCAGCGCCGCGGCCGCCGGCTCGATCGCGAGGCGCATCTCGGTGAACTCCGCGAGCAGCTGCAGCGAGAACTTGCGCTCGAGCAGCCAGCGCAGCACGTCCGGATCGAGCAGATTCCACTGCGCTTCGGGAGTGACGCTCGTGCCCTGGCGTGGCCGCGCCTGCAGCAGCCCCTTGGCGGTGAGCATCTTCACCGCCTCACGGGTGACCGAGCGGCTGGTACCGTGCTGGCGGGACAGTTGCCCTTCGGTCGGAAACGGCTGCACGTCGTACGCGCCGGTGACGATCAGCTGACCCAGAGACTCGACCAGACCGTAAGTCAGGCTGCGTTCGCGCGGAATTCTCGGTAGGGCCACGGAGGGATCTTTCAGTTCGGCGTCGTGACGGCTGAAGAAATTATATCGTGCGCTCCGCGCTCGCCGCCGCCTGTTCGCTGCTCTGTCAAGGGCTTGCGGTTGCCGGCACATATTATATGATTATTAATCTCAAAATGGCGATTTGACGGGACAGCCATGGCCGCATCCAACCGGGACAAAGACTCCAAGCCCAAACTGCGCTCACGCGCGTGGTTCGATGATCCGTCCGATCCGGGCATGACCGCGCTGCACATCGAGCGCTACCTCAACTACGGCCTGACCCTCGAGGAGCTGCAGTCGGGCAAGCCCATCATCGGCGTCGCCCAGACGGGCTCGGACCTCTCGCCCTGCAACCGCCACCACCTCGTGCTCGCCGAGCGCGTGGCGGCCGGCATCCGCGCCGCCGGCGGCGTGCCCATCGAGTTCCCGGTGCATCCCATCCAGGAGACCAGTCGCCGGCCGACCGCCGCGCTCGATCGCAACCTCGCCTACCTCGGGCTGGTCGAGGTGCTGCACGGCTATCCGCTCGACGGCGTGGTGCTCACCATCGGCTGCGACAAGACCACCCCGGCGTGCCTGATGGCCGCCGCCACCATGGACATTCCGGCCATTGCGCTGTCGGTCGGGCCGATGACCAACGGCTGGTACGAAGGCAAGCGCGTCGGCTCGGGTACCATCGTGTGGCACGCGCGGCAGCTGCTCGCCGCCGGGCAGATCGACTACGCAGGCTTCATGCAGCGGGTGGCCGCCTCCACGCCCTCGACCGGCTACTGCAACACCATGGGCACGGCGAGCACCATGAATTCGATCGCCGAAGCGCTCGGCATGCAGCTGCCGGGCGCGGGCAACATTCCCGCTCCGTACCGCGAGCGCGGCCAGATCGCCTACGAGACCGGCACGCGCATCGTCGCGATGGTGCGCGAGGATCTGCGGCCGTCGGCCATCATGACGCGCGAGGCGTTCCTCAATGCCATCGTGGTGAGCTCGGCCATCGGGGGCTCGACCAACGCGCCAATCCACCTCGCGGCAATCGCTCGGCACATGGGCGTCGAGGTGAGCCTGGAGGACTGGCAGACCTACGGTTACGAAGTACCGCTGCTGGTGAACCTGCAGCCGGCCGGTGAGTATCTCGCCGAGGACTTCCACCGCGCCGGCGGGGTGCCCGCCGTGGTGAACCAGCTGATGCAGCGCGGCCTGATCCGCGAGCAGGCTCTCACCGTCAACGGCCGCACGCTCGGGGAGAACTGCCGCGGCCGCTCCATCCTCGATACCGAGGTGATCCGCCCGATCGATCGCCCGCTGAAGCGCAACGCCGGCTTCCTCGTGATGCGCGGCAACCTGTTCGACTCGGCCATCATGAAAACCAGCGTGATCTCCGCGGAGTTCCACACACGCCACCTGAGCAATCCCGCCGACCCGGACGCGTTCGAGGCTCCGGTCGTGGTGTTCGACGGGCCCGAGGATTACCACGCGCGCATCGACGACCCAGCGCTCGGCATCGATGCACACACCGTGCTCGTGATGCGCGGCACCGGCCCGATCGGCTATCCGGGCTCGGCCGAGGTGGTCAACATGCGCCCGCCGAGTTATCTGATCAAACAGGGCGTCACGGTGCTGCCGTGCATCGGCGATGGCCGTCAGTCGGGCACCTCCGGTTCGCCCTCGATCCTCAACGCCTCGCCGGAAGCGGCCGCCGGCGGCGGGCTCGCGCTGCTCAGAAACGGGGATCGGATCCGCATCGATCTGCGCAAGCGCGAGGTCAACGTGCTCATCGACGAGCGCGAGCTCGCCGCGCGCCGCGCGGCGCTCGAGGCGGCCGGCGGCTACCATTCGCCGGCTTCGCAGACCCCCTGGCAGCAGATCCAGCGCGCCATGGTGGGCCAGCTCGGGGAAGGCATGATCTTAAACGGCGCGGAGCGCTTCCAGCGCGTCGAGGCGCGCTTCGGCGTACCGCGCGACAATCACTGATCGGCCCGCGGCGCGGCGCTTGACCGCCCGCGGCGCGCTCCGTACCGTTGGCGCGCCCCGTGGCGATCGAGGATAAGGCCATGTCCAGCCGCCCACCGCTGCCGCCCTTTAGCGCCGAGAGTGCCGCCGCCAAGGCGCGCGCCGCCGAAGATGCGTGGAATACCCGAGACCCCGAGCGCGTCGCGCTTGCCTACACCGAGGAGAGCCGCTGGCGCAACCGCTCGGAATTTCTCACCGGCCGCGCCGAGATCGTCGCGTTCCTCAAGCGCAAGTGGGCGAGCGAGCTCGATTACCGGCTGATCAAGGAAGTCTGGGCCTTCACGGGCAACCGCATCGCCGTACGCTTCGCCTATGAGTGGCACGACTCGGGCGGTGCCTGGTTCCGCTCCCACGGTAATGAGAACTGGGAGTTCGACGAACACGGCCTGATGCGCCGCCGTTTCGCAAGCATCAACGACGTACCGATCACCGAAACGCAACGCCTCTATCGCTGGCCGCTCGGCCGCCGCCCGGACGATCACCCCGGGCTGAGCGAACTGGGTCTGTAGGGTTGCCCCCGCCTCATGGCCCTCGCGTGAGCGCAACAACCACGCGGCACCTGGGGCGAACTGCCGTGCACGACTGTGCGGCGAGGCGCCGGCCAACAGAATGAGCAGCGCATCGCCCGGACCACGACGGCCCACCCCCACCGCCCGTCGGCGCCAATCGCTGCCGGCCTGACCTGCTCGTCATGGCACCGGCACAGCACCGGGCACTCAGGGTCCGCGCAGGTCGCGGGTGATGACGGGCGCCCGAGCTCAGAGGCGTACGCCGCGCGAGGCGATGATTGCAGCCGCGCGGGCCCTCGCGCGGCGAAACTGGAGCCAGGGGGGGCTGGCGCGTGGGGCGCCAGCCAGTCGCGGCCGCTCCCGGCTGTCCAGCTGTGGGGTAGCGCGCTCAGTCGCACTCCTCCGCCGCCGAGTCACGCCAGCGGCTGCCACTTCGCGCAGCAGATCCTCCGGGGACCCACGCCGCCGCGCGGCCCGTGCAACCGCCGTTCGCGGTACGGAGCGGTCTGTGCGGCCACGCCCACTGCCGATTGCGCCGGCAACTCCGCTCAGCGCCGTCTGCGCGCCCGCCAGGCGAGCAGCAGCATCGATGCGCCGAACACCGCGAGCACCAGGCCCCACCACAGATCGATGTTGATGCCGAGCGAGCGGCGCGCGAGCGCCTCTGCGCCGATGAGCCCATAGCCGGCGAGCAGTGCGCCGAGCAGGCTGAACAGCGCGCCCACCGGAATACGGATGTCGAGTCCCATTGATCCTCACCAGAACATGACGTTGAGCGCCACCGCCGCCGCGAGCACGCACGCGCCAAGCACTGCCGGGCGGCGGTACCAGCGGCGCGCCGTCGTGCGTTCACGCGGCGTGAGCGAGTACACGAGCCCGACCAGATCCTGCTCGGGACGCGGCCGGGTCATCAGGCTCACCACGATGGTCACGAGCAGGCAGACGGCGAAGGCCCAGATTGCGGTCCAGAAGTTCTGCGCCATCTGACTCGGATACAGATGCAGCACGGCGATCCAGCCGCCCTTGATCCCCGGGGTCCTGCCCGCCGGCAGCGTCAGGCCATGATGCACGGCGGCCGCGAGCGTGCCGGCGAGCAGACCGGTGAAGGCGCCGTGGCCGCTCGCGCGCTTCCAGAACATCCCGAGCAGGAACGTGGCGAACAGCGGCGCATTGACGAACGCGAACAGCAGCTGCAGCAGATCCATGATGTTGCTGAAGCGGTTGGTGAGGTAGGCGGCCGCCACCGACAGCGCAATGCCCACCACGGTGGCCAGGCGCCCGACCGTGAGGTAATGCGCATCCGAGGCGTCGTGCCGGATGTACGCTTGATAGATGTCGTAGGTCCATACGGTGTTGAACGCCGTGACGTTGCCGGCCATGCCGGTCATGAAGCTCGCCATCAGCGCCGTCAGCCCGAGCCCGAGCATGCCGTTCGGAAAGTAACGTCCCAGCATCAGCGGGACCACCATGTTGTAGTTGAGATGCCCGTCGGCCTTGCGCGGCAGAGTCAGTCCGCTCGCCCCGCCGTGCACCGTGGCGGCGATGGCGATCATCCCCGGCAGTATCACCAGGAACGGAAAGAGCATCTTCGGCACCGCGGCAATGAGCGGCGTGCGGCGCGCCGAGTCCATCGAGTCGGCCGCGAGCGCGCGCTGCACGACGAGAAAATCGGTGCACCAATAGCCGAACGACAGCACGAACCCGAGCCCCATGACCAGGCTGAACCAGTCGATTCCCATGGGATTGTCGCGCGCTCTGCCCATCACGCCCCAGGTGCTGAGCCAGGCGTCGGGCGCATAGCCGCGCCTCTGCGCCACAGTGTGCAGGCCCGCAACCAGGCCCTGCCAGCCGCCGACGTCCTTCAGGCCGATCAGCACCAGCGGTGCGAAGCCGAACACGATGAGGAAGAACTGCAGCACCTCGTTGTAGATCGCCGAGGTCAGCCCACCGAGGAAGATGTACACGAGCACGATCAGAGCTGAGAGGGCGACGCTCGTGGCGAAGCCCCAGCCGAGCAACAGCCGCAGCAGCAGCGCGAGCGCATAGAGCGAGATACCCGAGGAGAACACCGTCATCACCGCGAAGGTGATGGCGTTCAGGCCGCGGGTCTTCTCATCGAAACGCAGCTTCAGGTACTCCGGCACCGAGCGGGCGCGCGAGCCGTAGTAGAACGGCATCATGAACACCCCGAGGAACACCATCGCCGGGATCGCCCCCACCCAGTAGAACTGGCTGGTGGCCATGCCGTACTTGGCGCCCGAGGCGGCCATGCCGATCACCTCCTGCGCGCCGAGGTTCGCCGAGATGAACGCGAGCCCCGTGATCCACGCCGGCATGGCGCGCCCGGAGAGAAAGAAATCCGTGCTGGTGCGCATGGAACGCTTCAGCGCCGCGCCGATACCGAGCACGAACGCGAAATACGTTCCCATGATGATCCAGTCGATCGCCTGCGGATGCATGCGCGGGCCTCTCAGCCCTGCCCGGCGCTGCGCGCGCGCCGGGCTGTCCAGGCGGCATGCAGCGCCTGCGCGCGCTCGCGCACGAGCGGCGCGGTGTCGCCCGGCTTGTAGAGCGCCCCTCCGACACCGATCCCGGCGGCGCCCGCATCGAGCCACGCGGCCAGCTCGTGCGCCCCGGTGCCGCCGACCGCCCAGACGCCCGCCGCGCGCGGCAACACATCGCGCAACGCCTTCAGATAGCCCGCGCCGACGCTCGCGGCGGGAAAGAGCTTCAGCTGCTGCGCGCCGGCGCCGAGCGCGCTGAACGCCTCGGTCGCCGTGAGAAAGCCGGGCAGACACTCAAGACCGAGCGCAACGGCGCGGCGGATGACTGCCGTGTCCGTGTGCGGCGAGACCACGAGCCGCGCGCCCGCCGCGGCGACTTCGGTCACCTCCTGCCCCGACATCACGGTGCCGGCGCCAACCAGCGCTTGCGCGCCGAACGCAGCGGTGAGCCGCGCGATGCTCTCGAGCGGCCGGGGTGAATTCAGCGGCACCTCCATCATGCGGATCCCGCCCTCGAGCAGCGCCCGGCCGATCTCCAGCACCTCGGCGGGATTGACTCCACGCAGGATGGCCACGACCGGTGGGGTCTTCTCCCCGGCGAACGCTTGGATCGTCATGTCAGGACTCCTGCAAACCTTCCGAGGCGGCGCGCAACCCCGCGAGCACGCAGCGCTCGCCGTCAAGCTGGCGCGCCGCGGCGCCGTAGCTGCCAAGCGCACGCAAGTAGCGCGCCGTCAGCGCCGGATCGCCGATGAGGGTCAACGGCCCGGATGTCCCCTCGCGCCGCGCGAGCATGCTGTGCACCTCCGCACCGATCAGCAGCCCCGAGAGCAGCGAGCGGGCCCAGCCGGCCGAGCGTCCCTCGATCAGCTGCGCGCTGCGCGTCTCGAACAGGTTGGCCGCCAGATCGAAGCGGGCCGCGTTGCGCAGTCCGACCTCGAACGCCTCCTCGTCCGCGTCGCCCGTCCCGCCGGCGCGCAGCAGCGAGGAACGCGTACTCAGCAGCTCGAACAGTTCACCGGTGAAATAAGTCTGCAGGCGCGCGATGCGCCCGTCGCGCACCTCGACCCACTTGCTGTGCGTACCGGGCAGCACCATCATCTGCCGCCCGGAGGCGAGCGGCGGCTCAAGCGCGAGCGCTCCGAAGATCTGTGTCTCCTCGCCGCGCATCACGTCGGCCACGTCGCGGAAGTTCTGCGCCTGGATGCCCGCAAGCACGATCAGCGTGTCCGCTGCACTGCGCACGCGGCCAGCGCCGGCGCGCCACTGCGCGAGTGTGGCCGGGGCGCGCACGTACGGCACTTCCAGCAGCCCGTTGCGCGAGCCGGCCATGCCGCACAGCACGATGCGCCCGATGTGCCATTGCGCGCGCCACGGCGCGAGCACGCGCGCGAGCGCCTCGGCCGGCGATTCCTGCTCGAGCTGCCCGATGCCCGGCCCGGTTCGCCGCTCGCTGTTCACCCCGTCGGTCTCGAGAAACGCGCGCAGACGGCTGCTGCCCCAGTCGCACAGCACCCGTGCGGGAGCGGCATCTACGCGCGGCACCGCTTGAGGTGAGCCCGCCTCGTCGGTGCGCTCGTTGTGTTGGCTCATCGGTCCGCCTCGCTCAGCCGCACGCGACGGTGGCCTGAGGCTGCGGCAGCCCTGCAACCGGCGCGGTGAAACAAAATACGTCGCCGGCGAGCGGCTGCGCGGCGCGCTCGGCGGGCGAGAGACCCTGGCGAGCCGTGGTGACGTATGCAGTGCGCAGATCGGCCCCGCCGAAGGCCACTTTGGTGACCTGCGAGCACGGCAGCCGCACCGTGGCGAGCAGCCGTCCGTCCGGCGAATAGCGGCGCACGGCCCAGCCGGACCACAGTGCGATCCACAGACAGCCCTCCGCATCCACCGCCGTGCCGTCGGGATAGCCCGCCGCCGCTTCGACCCGGATCAGCACCCGCTTGCCGGTGAGCACTTGGGGTTCGGGCCGGTCGAAGGCATACACGGTGCGAGCAGGGCTGTCGGTGTGATAGAAGATCCGCCCGTCAGGACTGAACGCCGGACCATTGGTGACGATGTAGCCGGCATCGAGCCTCACGCAGCGTCCCTCGGCATCCAGCCGGTACAGCGCGCCGCTCGGGCGGGTCTCTGGATCGTGCATCGAGCCGAACCACAGCGCCCCCTCGGGGCTGACGCAGCCGTCATTGAGACGGTTTTCCGGCAGATGCGGCTCAACGGGCGCCAATGCCGTGAACTGCCCGCTCGCGGGATCGAAGCGGTGGATCGCCCCCTTGAGGCCGACCACCAGGCCACCCGCGGCGCGCGGCGCGAGAAATCCGGGGGGCGCCGGCGTCGGCCAGCTGCGCTGCTCGCCGGTGCCCGGCCGCAGCCGGTGCACCCGGCAGCCCTTGATGTCGACCAGCCAGAGCGCCGACTCGTGCGCGAACCAGACCGGTCCCTCGCCGAGTTCGGCGCCGAGCGCGAACACATGCTCGGCGCGCATGGTCAGCGCCTCACCGCCCGGCACGCGCCGGCGCCCGCGGCGCTCGGGCGGCACGCAAATGAGCTCAAAAAATCCCCTCCGAGGCATCTGCGGCTGATGGGCCGCGATACATATGATTAGTCTGATTATTCGCCGGCCCGCCGTCAAGCGGTGCCGGCCGCGCCGCCGGGCTCCGCGCTCAGCGCCGGTAGCCGTAGTACTCGCAGAACCACTCGACGAAGCGGCGCACGCCCTCCTCGACCGGGGTCGCCGGCCGGTAACCGACCTCTCGCGCCAGATCCTCCACGTCCGCGCACGTATCGGGCACATCGCCGGGCTGCAGCGGCAGGAAGCGCTTCTCGGCTTTGCGCCCGAGGCACTGCTCGAGTACCTCGATATAGCGCATCAGCTCCACCGACTGGTGGTTGCCGATGTTGTAGAGCCGGTACGGCGCGCGGCTCGTGGCCGGATCGTGCGTCGCGCCGCTCCAGTTCGGATCGGGCGCGGCGATGCGCTCGCAGGCGCGCACCACGCCCTCGGCGATATCCTCGACGTAGGTGAAATCACGCTTGTGGTGCCCATTGTTGTAGACGTCGATGGGCTTGCCTTCGAGAATGTTGCGCGCAAACAGGAACAACGCCATGTCGGGTCGGCCCCAGGGGCCGTAGACGGTGAAGAAGCGCAGGCCCGTCGTCGGCAGGCCGAACAGCGCCGAGTAGCTGTGCGCCATCGCCTCGTTGGCCTTCTTGGTGGCCGCATAGATCGACAGCGGATGATCCGCGCCGCGGTGCGGGGAGAACGGCATGTCGGTGTTGGCGCCGTAGACGGAACTCGTCGAGGCGTACACCAGATGCTCCACGGCATTGTGCCGGCAGCCCTCAAGCACCGTCAGCGTGCCGGTGACGTTGCTGCGCACGTAGCTGTGCGGGTCCTTCAGCGAGTGGCGCACGCCGGCCTGCGCGGCAAGGTGAATCACCCGCGCGAAGCGCTCCGCGGCGAACAGCTGTGCCATGGCCGGCTCATCAGCGAGGTCGAGGCGCACGAAGCGAAAGCCGCTCTCGCGGCGCAGCATCTGCAGACGCGCCTCCTTCAGCGACACGTCGTAATAGTCGTTCAGGTTGTCGAGCCCGACCACCTCGTGCCCGCGGGCAAGGAGCTTGCGGGAAGTATGAAAGCCGATGAACCCGGCCGCGCCGGTGACTAGAATTTTCATGGATCCTCGATTGTCTCGACGGCCGCGCGCAGCGCCGCTGCGCCATTCGGGCTCATTCTACCCGGTGGCCCGCGCGCCACCGTGCCGTGCGTCGCACCCCACCGCACGGCCGCTCAGGGCTGCTCGACGCCGAGTTCTCCCTCGAGCGGCACAGGGGCGAGGGCTTTGCGCGTCTTGCCGGCGACGATGATCAGAACGCTCGCGATCACCAATACGGTCCCGAGCACGGTGCGCGCATCGAGCGGCTCGCCGCCAAACAGGTACCCGATGCTCACCGCGACCAGCGGATTGACGTACGCATAGGTGCCGACCTTGGTGGGCGACTCGTGCTGAATCAGCCAGGTGTAGGCGCAGAACCCGAGCAGCGAGCCGGCCACGATGAGGTAGGCGAGCGCGAGCCACGCGGCGCTCGAGACCGCCGCCGGATTGAAGCCGTGCTCCTCGCCGCAGAGCACCGTGGCGAGCCCGAGCAGCACTCCGCCGATGAGCATCTGCGTGCCCGCGCTCATGGTCCTCGAGGCCGGTAGCGGCAGCAGCCGCACCAGAATGGAGGCGACCGACCAGCTCATCGCGGCCACAATCAGCGCCACCGCCGCGAGCCAGTACACCGGCGCGCCGGCCACCCCGAGGGAAGGATCGACCAGCACCACCACGCCGCCGAGGCCCACGAGCAAGGCCGTTGCGAGGCGCGGCGTCAGCCGCTGCGTGCGCAGCCAGATGATCTCCGCGACCGCAGTGAAGGCCGGGATGGTGGCCAGAATCACCGCCGCCATGCCCGAGTGGATCCGCTTCTCGGCGGTAAAGAGCAGCCCGTAGTCCATCACGAAAATCAAAAAGGCGAGCAGCGCGATCGAGCCCCATTCCCGGCGGCTCGGCAGGCGCTGGCCCCGCGCGAGCGCCCAGGCGCACGCGACCAGGCCGGCGACCGTGAAGCGCATCGAGGCCAACAGCAGCGGCGCGATCTCGAGCACGCCGATCCGGATGGCGAAATACGTCGAGCCCCAGACCAAATAGATGGTCCCGAAGGCAGCGAGGGTCTTGAACTTGTGCGGCACGGCGCGCTCCGGGCGTCGATGGCGAAGGGGCAAGGGAGCTCGGGGGATGATACCCGCGGCGCGAGCGGGCGTCCCCGGTGGCGACTTAAGCTGCGCCAGCGCAGCGCACGCGCCGGGCAGCCCGGCAGTCATGCCCCTCGTTCCCGGGGGAGGATCGCAGCGTGCAGTCAGTCACAGATCGGCGCTTCCGTGGCGGAGTTTTCCCCTGTCCTGCCGAAAAAGGGGATGCACGACGGAGTGTTCGTCTGCTTCCCGGGGGATGCTGCAATCCATGGGATTCTGGCTGCTATCGCCGCTGCTGCTCGCTGCCGCCGCCGTCCTGATGCGTCCGGCGCTGCGCCGGGCCTTGGGCTCGGCCGCGGCGCGGCCCGCGTTCGGCTCCGAACCGTCCTCTGGCTGCTCTGCCCCTGAGGCCGCCCCGGCGAGCGAGCCGGTAGCCGCGCCTGTCCCTGAACCGGCGCCGCCGCCCGCCCCGCCGAAGAGCATCGCCCAGGTGCTCGAGCCGGGGGAAATCCTCGGACGGCTGCGCGCGCTGCAACTCGGCATGGCCGAGCCGGCCGTGGCGGGCGCCGGGCAAGAGCGGCGCATTGCGGAGGCACTCGCCAAGATCGGTGATCCGGCGAGCGAGCGGCGCCACTTTCCCCGCCGCCCGAATCTCCTTCCCCAGCTGATGCATGCCATCAACGACGAAGCGGTCGCGCGGCGGCAGCTGGTGGCCATCATCGCGCGCGATCCGGCGCTGGTGGACAGTCTGCTGCGCATGGCGAACAGCTCCTTCTACCGCATCAGCCCGCAACCGGTCGAATCGATCGAGCGGGCGGTGGCCATACTCGGCAGCGACGGCCTGCGCTCGGTGATCGCCACCGCGCTGATGCAGCCGATCTTCAGCACCGCCGCGGCGAAGGACTTTCCGCACTTCGCGCAACTGGTCTGGGAGCATGCGCTGCGCTCGGCGCAGGCGGCCGTGGTCCATGCCGCGGTGGCCGAGCGGATCGAGCCGTTCACCGCCGAGCTGCTGAGCCTGATCAGCGGTCTGGCGGAGATCGTGCTGTTCCGCGCCGCGCGGGAGCGCTGCGCGGCGGCGGCCGCGCGCGGCCCCTCGGCCGCCGCCTTGATCGGCGCGCTGATGGACGCGCACGCCGGCGCCCTGGCGCAGCGCATCGGCGCGGACTGGCGGCTGTCCGAAGCGGCGCTGGCCGCGCTCGCCGAGCAGCGCAGCCCCGCCCCCCCCGACAGTCCGCTCGGCCGCTCCCTGCGCTTCGGACATCTCGCCGGCGCACTCGCCGTGCTGCACGCCAACCGCCGGATCGACCGGGTCACCGTTCGGCTGTCGCTGCCACGCAGCGCGCTGCCCGAGGCGCACAACGAGACGGTGCTCGCGAAACTGCTGCAACCGTTCCAGGACCCGCGCACCGCCTCGGCGCCGGCGCCCAGGCGGCGCTGAGCGCAACGGCCGGGCCGCTTCGGGCCCCATCTCGGTGGACTGCGCGCCGGAACAGGCCGATGATGGCCAGGAGCCCTCATCCCGCCGCGGAACACATCGCATGAACCAGGTACTGCCCACTCTCGTGTCCACGCTGGCCGGCACCGTGCTCGGCGCGCTGATCGCCTGGTTGCTCACCCATCTCTACGCGCGCCTCGCGCTGCGCGATCTGCGCAGGCAGCGCGACCAGCTGGAGCGCTACAACAGAACCCTCACCACGCTGCTGAAGGCCTGGGAGGATCAGGGACATGTGGAGCTCTCGCGCAACGCCCGCGGTGAGATCACGAGCGGCCGGCTGACCTCGCCCGGCGCGCCGGCGCTGACGAATCAGTCCGACTCGAGCGGCGCGCCGCGCCGGCCCTGAGGCGCCGGCCAGCCCAGCGGGCGCGCCGCGCAGCGGCAATCCGCCCGCTACTGCTTCCCGGCCGAGAGCCTCTCGAAGCCCGCGCGCAGATCGGCCTTGAGATCATCGAGATCCTCCAGCCCGATCTGCAGCCGCAGGGCGAGTCCGCCCGGATTCCACGCTGTCGCGGTCCGATAGCTGCGGCAGTCGAAGGGAATGATGAGGCTCTCGAAGCCGCCCCAGGAGTAGCCCATGGCGAAGATCGAGAGCTGATCGAGCATGCGGGCGAGGTCCTCGCGGGTGAACAGGGGCCGCAGAACGATTGAAAACACCCCTGTCGAGCCGGTGAAATCGCGCCGCCAGAACGCATGCCCCGGACAGGACTCGAACGCCGGATGCAGCACCGTCATGACCTCGGGCCGACCGCGCAACCAGGCGGCCATCTCGAGCCCGCGCCGCTCGGCCTCCTGCAGGCGGATGTGCAGCGTGCGCATGCCCCGCAGGGCGAGAGCGCAGTCCTCCGCGCCGGGCAGCATGGCCATGCTCTGATACGTGCGCTTCAGCGCCGGCCACCGTCTGGTATTGGCGCTCACCAGCCCGAGCAGTATGTCGGAGTGGCCGCCGAGGTACTTCGTGCCGGCCTCCACCGCCAGATCGCACCCGTGCTCGTGGGCACGGAAGAAAAGCGGGGTAGCCCAAGTGTTGTCGATGATGGTGGTCAGCTCATGCCTGCGCGCCAGCGCGGTGATGGCCGGCACGTCCTGGACCTCGAAGGTCTGGGATCCCGGGGACTCGAGGAAGATCGTCGAGGTGTTCGGCCTGATCAACGCTTGCAGCCCCGCGCCGAGCAGCGGGTCGTAGTAGCTTGTCTCGATCCCGAACCGCTCGAGCAGATTGGCGCACAGCTGGCGCGTCGGCAGATACACACTGTCCGGCACGAGCAGGTGATCGCCGCCCTTCAGAGCGCTCAACAGCGCGAGCGCGACTGCGCCGAGTCCCGAGGGACTGAGCGCGGTGCCGGCCGCCCCGGTCAGGGCCGTCCATGCGCTCTCCAGGCTCTCGATGGTCGGCGTGCCGGCGGTGCCGTAGGTATAGCGCGCGCGCTGGTTCTCCAGATCATCGAGAGTCTTGAACAGCACCGTCGAGCCGCGGTAGACGGGCGTGTTGACGAAACCGTAATGCGCATCGCAGGTCCTGCCGAGCTGAGCGAGCCGAGTGCCGATGCCGATGGGATGTTCGGTGTCTTTCATGATCCTAGCTGCCGCCGAGG
>JAKAYU010000077.1 GCA_021809525.1 Pseudomonadota bacterium
AGGAGAGACGAGATCTGTTTAGCTCGTGCGTGATGTCCCTGCGCGCCTTGGTGCGGGCCGGGACGCGGGCGGTTGCGGCGGTTTCAAGCACCGCGCAGCGGGGTGTCCGCCGCCCCGTAGGACTCTCCCGGACCTTGCATCGGTGCGCCGGCTGCGTCAATTCACACAGCGGAGCGGTCCTGTGCCGCCGAGAGGGCGGAACGGAGCGCGCAGAGTCAATCCGCGGCGCCGGGAGCGAAGCGCTGATCTGGCGGCGGCCGGCGCATGCGCACACACGTACGAGCATGCGCAGTATGCCAAGCCCGGTTGTCTCGCGGCGCGTACCGCGCGGGTGTGGGAGCCCGCGCGCCCTGGCTCAGACCCGCCCGCCGATCTCGTCGATGTGCCGTAACATGTCCGCCGGATCCTCGTAGACGCGGATTGCGCCCGAGCGCTCGAGCTCATCCTGACCATAGCCGCCCGAGAGCAGCCCCACGCCCAGACCCTGCGCGCGGCGGGCGGCGAGCATGTCCCAGATGCTGTCGCCGACAATCACGGCGGAGCGGATGTCGGCGCCGAGACGCTCGGCCGCCGCGAGAAACAGGTCGGGATCCGGCTTGGCGTGCGCCACGTCATCGCGGGTGATGACCGGGATTCTGGCCGGATCGACCCCGAGGGCCTCGAGGTTGAATCGGGCGGATCTCATCCGGCCGCTGGTGGCGATTGCCCACGGCAGCTTCGCCTCGGTGAGATAGGCGAGCAGCTCCTTCGCGCCCGGCAGCGGGCGGACCCAGGGCACGAGGCGCGCATAGGCCTCGGCGTGGTGCCGCTGCAGCGCCTCGAGCAGCTCGGGGGTGATTTGCGCCGACACCTCCCGCAGCAGCATTTCGGTGAACAGCCCGCCGCTCATGCCGATGCGCCGGTGGATGCGCCAGACCGACAGCTCGATTCCCGCCGCGTGCAGCGCCTGCTGCCAGGCGAGCACATGCTGATAGACGCTGTCGACCAGCGTGCCGTCGAGGTCGAATAGAAAGCTCACCTTGTGGCGGTGCAAGGGCGGTACTCCGTGCCGGGACGCACGCGAGCGATTATCCGCGAGCCGGCGGTGTGGCCGCAACGGCGCACGCCGCGGCTCGGCGCGACTCACAGCTCCCCGGCCGCAGGAGTGTGCTCCGCGGGCTTCTCCGGGCGCTCGGTCAGCGTGGCCTCGGTGAGCAGCAGCACGCTAGCCACCGAGACGGCGTTCTCGAGTGCCGTGCGCACGACCTTCACCGGGTCGACGATGCCGGCCTCAAGGAGGTCGACAAAGCGCTTGCCGGCGGCATCGAAGCCGATGTCGCCGGTGCCGTTGAGCATCCGGTCGACCACCACGCCGCCGTCGGCCGCGGAGTTCTCCGCGATCTGACGGGTGGGCGTCTCGAGCGCGCGGCGCAGGATTTGTGCGCCGGTGCGCTCATCGCCGCTGCACCCGGACTCCGCGGCGAGCACCGCGGCGCTCACCCGCAGCAGCGCCAGTCCCCCGCCGGGCACGATGCCCTCGGCGACCGCCGCCTTGGTCGAGCTGATCGCATCATCGAGCGCCTCTTTGCGCGATTTCATCTCTGATTCCGATGGCGCCCCGACGCGGATCACGGCTACGCCGCCGGCGAGCTTGGCGAGGCGCTCTTTGAGCTTGTCGCGGTCGTAGTCGCTGGTCGCATCCTCGATTTCCTTGCGCAGCATGCGGATGCGCGCCTCGATGCGCTGCTTCTCGCCCGCCCCGCCGATGAGGGTGGTGGTGTCCTTGTCGATGACGATGCGCCGCGCGCGGCCGAGTTGGGCGAGTGCGACGTCCTCGAGCTTCAAGCCGAGTTCCTCCGCGACCACCTGCCCGCCGGTGAGCGTGGCGATGTCCGCGAGCAGCGCCTTGCGGCGCTCGCCGAAGCCGGGCGCCTTGACCGCGCAGCTCCTGAGCACCCCGCGCACCTGATTGACGATGAGCGTGGCGAGCGCCTCGCCCTCGATCTCCTCGGCGATGAACAGGATGGGGCGGGCCGTCTTGGCCACCTGCTCGAGCAGCGTGAGCACGTCCTGCAGGACGGCGAGCTTGCGGTCGCACATGAGGATGTAGGCGTCCTCGAGCACCGACTCCATGCTCGTCGGGTCGGTCACGAAGTACGGCGAGAGATAGCCGCGGTCAAATTGCAGCCCCTCGAGCACCTCGAGGACGGTCTCGGTGCTCTTGGATTCCTCCACGGTGATCACGCCGTCGCCGCCGACTTTCTCCATCGCGTCGGCCACCAGTTCGCCGATCGCCGCATCGTTGTGCGCGGAGATGGTGGCCACCTGGACGCGCTCCTTGCGGCTCTCGACGGGCTTGGCCATGGCTTTGAGCGCGCGCACGGCCGCAGCGAGCGCGAGCTCCAGACCCCGCTTCAGGTCGATGGCGCTCGCGCCGGCGGTGACATTGCGCACGCCGTCGGCGTAGATCGCCTGCGCGAGCAGCGTCGCGGTGCTGGTGCCGTCGCCGACCAGATCGCCGGTCTTCTCCGCGGCCTGGCGCAGCATCTGCGCTCCGAGGTTCTCCTCCGGATCCTCCAGCTCCATTTCCTTCGCGATCGTCACCCCGTCGTTGCACACCAGCGGCGCGCCCCATTTTTTCTGGATCAGCACGGATTTGGACTTCGGCCCGAGCGTGATGCGCACCGCGTCGGCGAGCTGTGTGGTGCCGCGCAGGATCTTCTCGCGCGCGGCGGAACGGAACAGCACTTGTTTGGCGGTCATGACGGATTTCCTCTCGGTGCCGGCCCGGATCCAACTCACAGTAGAAAGCCTCCGGGTGCACCGGTATCCGTACTAGTGCGCATTCCGGCGGCGCCAGGGGTGCGGGAGGGTTGCGCATGCGCCAGGTCGCCCGAGCGCCCGCCGGCGCGCAGGGGATCAACGTCATGCCCGTCAATCCTCCAGTCGGAAAACAGCGTGCCGCGGCGCACGCGGCAAGTGCCGCCACGGTGAGCGTGCGGGTACGCAATCTGGCGCAGCTGCTCAATTCGCTCGATGCCTCGCCTTTCTGGGACCGCGACCTCGATGCGCAGGCTGCGGCGTTCATCGAGGAGGAATTCAGCGAGAATCGCTCCGCGGCCCAGTGGCATCTGCACGTGCATGCCAGCGAGGGGGAGGATCTGGCGCGGGATCTGCAGCCGGCCGTCGAGCATTACTACGCGCGCATGGCCCATTCCGCGGGGCTGCGCCTGCGCGAGCAGCTGCAGCTCGGCGAGCTCGCCCTGCTCGGGGGGCTCGTGATCTTCCTGCTCAGTATGAGCGCGCGGGGCATTCTGGAGCGTCTCGCCCCGCACGGACTGTCGCCGCTCGTGGGCGAGGGGCTGATCATCCTGGCGTGGCTGGCCCTGTGGCGTCCCATCGAGACGCTCCTGTACGGCTGGGTGCCGCTCTATCGGCAGCGGCGGCTGTATCAGCGACTGGCTGCGATTCAGGTGACGGTCAGGATGGAACACACGCGCGCGGAGCCCGCGGATGTCGTCCCGCACCGACAGGATCTCAACGCCGCGTGTGACGCTGCCTCGCGGGCCGCAGCACAGCGCAAGCCCACACCACCGCCCTGATGCGCGGTGCGGTCCAGCAACGTCAACGCCACCGCAGCGCGACAGCGCCCGGCGGAAAAAATTTTCCTGCCTCTTTGCGGGAACCCACGATGCCACAGCGACTCAACAGAAGGGATGATGGTAAAGTATGTGGGCGGCGCGCTGCGGCGCACGACCCGTTACTCACACTGAATCAGGAGCGGGCGTCATGGCGGAACAAAATACTGTGTGGGCGCTGGTGCTGGCGGCGGGCGAGGGCAGCCGCCTGAAATCCCTGACCACCGCCCCCTCAGGAACCGCCGTGCCGAAGCAGTTCTGCTCGCTGTTCGACGGGCCGCCGCTGCTGCACGAGGCGCTGCGCCGCGCGCACGCATTGACGCAAGAGGCGCGAACCTGCGCGGTTGTCGCCGAACAGCACCGCCAGTGGTGGTCGCACGCGCTCGCGACGCTGCCCGCCGAGAACATCATCGTCCAGCCGCGCAACCGCGGGACCGCCATCGGCATTGTGCTGCCGTTGCTGCACATCCTCGCGCGCGATCCGCGCGCTCATGTGGTGCTGCTGCCCTCCGATCACCTCGTGCAGCAGGAATCGGTGCTCGCCGAGTCACTCGGCGATGCGCTCGCGCAGCTGCAGTGGCGCACGCGCGAGGCGCTGCTGATCGGCATCGAGCCGGAGGAGGCGGATCCCGAACTCGGCTACATCGTGCCCGGCGAGGGCGACGGGCGCGGTGCCATGACCGTGGCGCGTTTTGTCGAGAAGCCGCCGCTTGCGCAGACGCGCGAGCTGATCCGCGCCGGTGCGCTCTGGAACGCGTTCATCGTGGTCTCGAGCGCAGCGGCACTGCTCGAGCTGTTCCAGGCCCGCATTGCGCCCATCGTGACCGCGATGCAGACGGCGATTGCCTACGATCTGCAGCACCCGGGCGAGGGGGCGCTCACCGCTCTCTATGAGGAGCTGCCCAGCGTGGATTTCTCGCGCGACATCGTCGCGGGCCAGGAAGACTCGTTTCGGGTGCTGGCGGTTCCGAAGTGCGGTTGGAGCGATCTCGGCACCCCGCAGCGAGTCGAAGAGGCGCTGCGCAAGGGACCGCGGCCCGGCGCGAGTTCGCGGCTGCGCTCCGGGGTCGCCTTCCTCAGCCTGGCAGCCCAGCATCATCGCCTGCACATGCTGCAGGGCGCCGGCGTGTGAGCCTGCGTCGGTACGCGGGCGGCGTGTCTCGCGATTAGAAGGAGCCGCCGGCCGGGCCGGCCGTCCGTGCCGGGCTCTCAGCCCGGTGGCTGCGCACGGTGTCGAGGGCACCGGCGGCGCCGCCGACCAGCGAGCCGACCAGCGCACCCGCGGTGCTCAGCGTACCCACGGCACCGAATAGCGGCAGCGCGGTGAGCACCGCGACGCCCGCGGAAGCGCCCAAGGCGACATTCTTCAGCAGTGTCACGTATTTCATCGGTTCAGCCTCGCGTCAGTCGCGACGCAGACCGATGATGCTAGCGAAGAATAAAGACACGTGCACTTCCTCAGCGCGGCCGTGCACCGCACGGGGCGAGCCGGCGGCCGGGCGGCCGGATCCGGCCACCCGGCCGCCGTGCGCATCGCTCAGACGAGATGGCCGCGATGGCGCACCCGTGCCGGTGCGTGCGGGGCCGCCTGCGCGGGCACGATGACGATGAAGCGCGCCGGCAGCGGCACGGCACGCAGCGGAATCATCGGCTGCAGAAAACGCACCTCCAGGGGCGCCTGGACGGGCATCGGCAGCAGTAGGGGCTGCCCGAAGGCCACCGGCAGCGGCAGTGAGGGCGCGAGCCATGGCTGCTCAGCCAGGGCCGTTTCGATGAGCCGCATTTGCCGCATTTGCGCCCGTAGAGCGCTCATCTGAGCCATCGCCCACGCCGGCACGGCTGCGCTTGCGCCCCGGCTCTCGGACACCTGGATCATGCCCGCGCCATTGGGCCCGCGCCAGCTCCAAGTGTGCACGCGCATCGGTCCGGCGCTCGTGTGCACCACCTGCACGACCTCTCGCATGGGCAGGGTCTGTCCCTGCACGCGGATCAGCATCGGTTGCGCCGCCAGCGCCAGCGCCGGCAGCGCCAGGCCCGCAAGGGCCCCTGCAAGGACTCTTTTACGCATAGGCACCTCCTTGAATCGACCGGCTCCCCACGAGCCGGACTCTCGCTTCGACCGCGCCGGGGCGCGAGGGTTTCATGGCCGGCCTCATTCCCGCAGATCGGCTGCGCCGCTGGCGCACAGCGGGCCGCGAGCTCAGGCGACCAGAGCCGCGAGGATGGCCCGGCGGACCACTGCGGTGAAGATCGGCACCTTGTAGGCGTTGCCGCTGAGCGGCATCGCGTCCTGCAGTGCGGCATGCGCGGCGGCGCGGGCGAGCGCCTCATCGATTCTCTGACCGGTGAGCGCGGCCTCGGCGGCCCGCGCGCGGTGCGGCACGGGCGCGCACGCGCCGAGCACGATCGCCGCTTTGCGGCACACTGCCTCGGCAAGATCGAGGACGACGGCGACCTCGGCGAGCGGCCGGTCGAACGATTCGGTCTGTGCGTAGCGCAGATGGACCGAGCGCACTGAGGCCGGCTGCGCGGGCAGTTCGATGGCGGTGACGATCTCGCCCGATTCGAGACGGTTCTCCCGCTGCAGGTCGGCCTGCGGCAGGAGGAAGAACTCCTCCAGGCTCACCGTGCGCTTGGCGCCCGCCCGGTCCGTGATCTCCAGTCTGGCGCCGAGCGCGACGAGTGCGGTGGCGCACGTGGAGGGATGCACGATCGCGCACCCGTTGTGCTCGAAAATCGCGTGGTATTGGTTTTCGCCCGCGAACGCGAAGCAAGTCTCGCCCCCTTTGCGCACGCAGTGATGGGCGCGCGAGCGGAAATACCAGCAGCGCGGCCGCTGCAGGAGGTTGCCGGCGAGGGTGGCGATCTGGCGGATCTGCGGACTCGCCGCGCCGCCGGCCGAATCCGCGAGCGCGCTCCAGCGCGTGCGCAGCCGCTCGTCGGCGGCGAGCTGGGCGAGCGTGACGTTCGGTCCGATCCGCAGTCCGCCGCCGGCCGGCTCGATGCGATCGAGGCCGGGGAGGGTCCTGAGGTTGATCAGCCGGCGCGGGCTGAGCAGGCCTTCCTTCATCAGATCGAGCAGATCCATGCCGCCGGCTTTCAGCACGGCGGCATCGGACGCCGGGGTGCCGCTGCGGCAGGCCATCGCCGTGGCCACGGTTGCGCTCGCGGCGCGCGCGGCCTGCTCGAGGCTGCCCGGGCTCATCCACTCGAAGCCGTTCATGGCGGCACGCTGCCGCAGGGCACGCGCCCGAGGGCGGTGAGGACCGCCGCCGGGGTCATGGGCAAGGCGCGCAGGCGCACGCCGATCGCGTTGTACAGGGCATTGGCGAGCGCCGGAGCGGTGGCGATGATGGAGGGCTCCGCGATGCCGTACGCGTCGGTTGCGCTGTTGCCCTGATAGTTCTCCAACACGTGCACTTCGATCGCCGGAGTCTCGCGCGCGCCGAGGATTTTGTACTGCTCGAGGTTGGGATTGAGCATGTGGCCGGTGTGCCGGTCGAGGATGCGCTCCTCGAACAGCGCGTAGGAGATGCCCTGCAGGATGCCGCCGTGCACCTGGCTCTCGATCTGGCGCGGGTTCATCGGCCTTCCGCAGTCGTGCACCGCCACCACGCGCTCGACGTGCACACGGCCCGTTTCGGTATCGACGGTGACTTCGGCAAACTGCACCCCGCCGAGTCCCATGCGCCCGACGGCGGCATCGCCCATGCGCCGGCCGAATCCGCCGTAATCGTCCGAGCGGCTGGCCACCGCGCTGATCTGGTCGTTGCGCAGTTGCGCCGCCGCTTCGCGGAAGGTGATGCTGCGGCTGGCGTCGAGCGTGCCGATGCGCCCGCCACGGGCGATCAATCGCTCGGCGGTGGTGCCCAAGGACGGCGCCACGACCTCCATCAGCAGCCGCAGCGCGCGGTAGGCGGCGTTGCGCGCCGGCGGGGTGATCGAGGCGGTGGTGCGGCTGCCGTAGGACGGCGGGCCGGCCGGGAAATCCGTATCACCGATGTGCACGGCGATGTCCTGCGGGCTGAGGCCGAGCTCCTCGGCGACCACTTGGGCCAACACCGTGGTGATGCCGGTGCCGATGTCCTGCACGCTCGAGCGCACTTCGACCGACCCGTCGCGCAGGATGCGTACCTCGCAGGAGGAGTTGATCTGGATGAGGGCAGGCCAATGCGACTGCGCCATGCCGAGGCCGCGCTTGAGCGTGCCCGGGCTGCTCCCCGGTGGCTGCCGCCGGCTCCAGCCGAAGCGCTCCGCGCCGATGCGGCGCTGCTCGCGCCGCAGCGGACTTGCATCGATGCGCTCGCGCAGCGTGAGCGGATCGAGGCCGACCCGCTCGGCGAGTTCGTCGATGACCTGCTCGTAGGCGAAGGCGCCCGGCACATTGCCGGGCGCACGCATGGCGCAGCCCGGACCGGCATGCGTGAACACATCGGACTGCTCGAGCGCGAAAGCGGCGCACTCGTAGATCGACTGCGCGAAATTTCCGACGCTCGCCCCGAGGGCAACGCCGGCGGTGCCGTAGGCCTCGATCGCCACTGCCGTGAGTGTGCCGTCGCGGCGCGCGCCGAGGCGGATGCGCTGCACCGTCGAGGGGCGGTTGCCGCTGTCGATCTGCTCCTCGTGGCGATCGAGCGCGAGGCGCACCGGCGCGCCGGCCTTGCGCGAGAGCTCGACTGCCGCGAGCACGTAATTGCCGATGCGCGACTTCGAGCCGAAGCCCCCGCCCACGGCATCGACCACCACGCGCACCCTATTTAGCGGCAGGCCGAACGCCTCGGCGAGCTCCTCGCGGATGCCCGCAGTGAACTGGGTCGAGATGTAGACCGTCAGGCCCTCCGGGCGCCAATCGGCAACCAGCGCGTGCGGCTCGAGGCAGCAATGCGTCTGCACCTGGGTGCGGAATTCCCCCGTGACGATCAGTTCGGCCGCGCGCAGACCCGCGGCGGCATCCCCCCGTGAGGCGCTCGTGTCCGGCCCGTGAACGTTGCCGTGCTGGGGCAGCTGCGGGGCCGGACCGAGGAAGAATTCTGTGCGCACCGGACGATCGAAGACCCGCGGGGCGTCGGACCGGCGCGCATCCTCCAGGTCGATGACGAACGGCAGCGGTTGATAGTCGACCACGATCCGCTCGAGCGCGGCCTGCGCAGCCTTGGGCGTGACGGCGGCGAGCGCCGCGATCGGATCGCCGACGTAGCGCACACGGCGATGCGCATCGCCCGGCTCGCCCGGGCCGGGGAGTTCCTGCGCGCGTCCGAGCGGATGCTCGATGACATGGATGGCGCGCACCCCGGGTTGCCGTTCGGCTGCGCCGGTGTCGATCGACAGAATCCGGGCGTGCGGGTAGACCGATCGCAGCATGCGCGCATGCAGCATGCCCGGCAGCTTCACGTCGACCGTGAAGGTGGCGCGGCCGGTCACTTTGGCCGGTCCGTTCAGGCGCGCTGTCGACTGACCGATCACGCTCAGCCGCGCATTGGGCGGCAGCGGCGGGGCTTCATCGTCAGCCACGTTGCGCTCGAGCTGCTCGAGCGCAACCCCGGCGATCCCGACCGGATAGCTCCGCGTGCGCAGGTCTTCGGGCATGCTCAGGCTTCCTCCGTGCGCGCCGCCGCCAGTACGGCGGACAGGACGTGCGGATACGTCCCGCAGCGGCACAGGTGGCCGCTGATCGCCGCTCTGATTTCATGCTCGCTCGGGTGAGGTGTGCGCTTCAGGAGCGCGACGCAGCTCATGATTAGGCCGGGCGTGCAGAAGCCGCACTGAATCGCGTCATGCTCGATGAACGCGGCCTGCACCGGATGGAGCGCTTCGCGGTCCGTCAGCCCCTCGATCGTGGTGACCTCGCGTGCCCCGACCTCGAGTGCGAGCACCATGCACGAACAGACCGGCGCGCCGTCGAGCCACACCGTGCAGGCCGAGCAGGCGCCGCGGTCACAGGCGATCTTGGTGCCGGTGAGGTCCAGCTGCTCGCGCAGCGCCTGCGCCAGGGTGGTCTCCGGCGTGATCGAGAGCGTATGGGTCATCCCGTTGACGCGCAGTGTGAGCGGTACCGCATGCGGGCCAACGGTGTCCGCTTCCGGCCGCTGCGCGGCATCCGGTCTATCCGAGGGTGTCTTCTCGAGCATGGTGTTGGGCGCTCGGGGCCATCAAAGGCTCTGGCCGGCAGTTGGACAATGCGTACTTGTCCTCACGCACCCTCGCGCGCACTCATCTGGGCTCGGACGGGTCGGCAGCGGCGGGCGGCGGTACACTGCTCCTCGGCTGCAGACCCGCCGGATTGTTGGCATCGCGTGGATTGCACAGCATGAAACCGTCGGCCTGAGCTTGCTGCGCCGCGTCGATTTGCGCGCGGATGTGCTCGGCGGCAAAGCGGCGTCAATCAAACGAATAGTCCTGCAATGCCTGCAGCCGGGGCCCCAACCGCGCCGGCTCCACGCCGGCGCGGTTGCGTTGCCCGCTGCAAAGAGCGAAAGACTCTCCAGCCAGCCAGGCTTCCCGCCACGAGACGCCTCGCGAGCATCATCCTGCTCGGGCGGTGATCTGGGTGCGTCCAGAGTCCCGGATGGTCGGGATGACAAGCCCATGCGTGCCTTTACGCCGCGGCGTGTCCCCGAGCGCCGGTTCCCCAGGCGCTCATGAGATCACGTGCACCGTGCTGGCCTGCGGGCCGAGATCGCCGGGCTCCTCGACGAATCGCACCTGCGAGCCGACCGTCAGCTCCTTGAACCGCTCCCCGATCACACTGTTTTGATGAAAATAGACGAGACGTCCGTCGCGGGTCTCGATGCGGCCAAAGCCGTGCTCGGCGTCCAGTTCCAGGATCCGCCCGTGCGCCGGCTCGGTGTGATGCTTCACGTCACCGCGCCGCTTGCGCTCGTAGTCCTCGAGTTTGCGGCGCGCCGCGAGGAAGGCATCACGCAGCGCCACATACGGATCCTCATGGGCGTGATCCGCCGGATGCGCGTGCCGGATCGCGATCTGCTCATCCGGCAGAGTGATCTCGATGCGCAAATCGTAGAGGGAGCCCTGGTGCTTGTGATGCGCCAGGGGCTCCACGATGACATGACAGCGCATGATCTGGCCGCTGAACCTGTCGAGCTTCGCGGCGAGCTCGCGGATGCGGGCCTCGAGCGCTGGGGATGGGTCCATCTGGCGGAACGTGATTTGCAGGGGAAGAATCATGATCGAGTCCTCGATGGTCAGAAGGCATGCGCCGGCCGAAGGTCCGCCGTGAGGCGGCGGCGCCGGGGCGCACGGCAGCCTCGCGCCCTTGGGGGCGGTTCGGCAGCCCGGCCGCACGTGCTGCGCCCCAGGGCGGATCACGCGCCGGCGGAGTGCTGAGGGCTCGCGCAGATGCTCGCCAGAGTGTCGCCGACTTCCGTTTCGGTAATCTCCTTGCCGCGCCGGGTGCGCTCCCGGGCCGCTTCCCGGGCGAGGTCGGCGAGGGAGATCACGCCGACGAGGGCGTCCTGCTCATCGAGGACGGGCAGGCGCCGGATGCGCGCCGCCTGCATGATCCGCTCCGCCTTGCCCAATGCGTCCGAGACACGGCAGGTCTGTAGCGACCTTGACATTGCCTCGCTCACATGCAGGTCTTTGAGGGCTCTGCCTTCAAAGAGCGCGCTCATGCAGATGTCGCGGTCGGTGATCATGCCCAGCAGGCGGCTTGCGCCGTCGCCATCGCAGACCGCAACGCACCCGCAGTCGAAGTTCCACATCAGTTGCGCGGCCTGCTCGAGGCTGTCGCTGGAGCGGCACGAATGCACCTGCCGCGTCATGAGATCTTGAACTCGCATTGCAGTCTCCTCCAAGTTGAAATCGTAACCTGTGCACTCGCGCATCGGTGCTGCCGCGAGCCGCTGTTGCCTGCCGACATCCGACAGCGCTCTTTGCGTGTGCGCGGCGCATCAGCAGCGCAGGCCAACTTCCCCATGCCGCTCGATGCGCACGAACTCTGTGCGCGCCAGCCAGGCGGGCGTCGTCGTTCACGGCCCGCCGGTCGCGGCGCGTCCATTCTTCCCCATGCACGCTCGAGAGCCGGGCTGCGTGGCGGCAGCGGGTGCGGACGGTCCCGCGGTCCGCAGCAATGCCTGGCACGAGCGAGCCATCGAGCGGCTCTCGGCTCACCGCCGCTGCTCCTGCAAGCCGCCTCCAGCCTGCGCACGGCCGCGTGCGGCGGCGTGCTCGATGAACCGCTGGTCGTCTCGTGGTTGGATCTCTGCTGGACGCTCACGCACCCCGCCTCCTTCACTCATTAGTCCACGGTCCGCTCTTGGCTGCCATGCGTATCAATCCGGATGCGCCGGGGAAGGGCGCGTCCCTGCGCACCCCGGCCACGACTTGCACCCGCGAATACCGCCGCTTGAGGCGGCGGGTCCGGATCTCGAGCGGCGTTCGGGCGGACCGCCGAGGCCCCGAGCGCCAATGCGAAGCGGGTGGCGCAGATCGAGGGGCGAGCGCCGCGGCGAGCCTGCCCTAGGGCGCGAGCGGGGCGAGAGCGGGACGGTGGCTACGGATCCAGTGGCCGATCGGCAGACGGCACGGGCTGAAGGTCCGCGCATCTTCTCGCAACACTGCGGAACGATCCGCCGCAGAGGCCGGTTTCGTGGACCGTGCCTTTCGCGCCCTCTCGCCCTCGATGAGGGGGCCCTCGTTTCGGCGTGCAGTTTCCGGAGGGGCGGGACCTCAGCGCGGGCAGGTTACGCCGGTGCGAAGATCAGCGGGACGTACATCTCCTGTGCGCTCATGCCCCCGTGCACGCCGATGTGGACGTAGCGCGATTCTCCCGGCAGAAAGTGTCTGATGACGGCGCGCCCTTTCGGGATGAGCGTGAAGTCGCCGACACGCTCGCGGAGCCGAGGATGCGGGGAGCCGAGGCCGAAGTAGTCCGCCCCGATCAGAGCGCCGCTTTCCTTCAGCTCCATGTGTTCCTCGAGATGTGCCGAAACGTAGTTGATGAACTGCCGGCGCCTGTCCTGCGGTACATAGCAGTATGCCGCGCGACCCTCGCCGCACAGCGGCGCCGCCAGCGTGCATGCCAGCTCTGGATGCAGCGCGACGTCGATTGTCTGATCCGCGCGCGTATCGATGAACCCGTGGTCCCCGGTAACGATCACTGTGGTGCCCGTACCGGCGATACCGTTGAGAAAAGCGCCGAACGCGGTGTCGAGCTCGGCGAGATGATCGAGAGTCTCGCGGCTCTCGATGCCGTGTTCGTGCGCGAGTCGATCGAGCTCCGGCCAGTAGCCGTACAGGTACCTGCGCTCGTGCCCGGCGCGCGACAGTTCGGTCAGGCTGCGCAGCAGCTCACCCAGGTCCCTGAACGCGTGCGGGCACGCCTTGCCCCGGTAGGCGGTGTTGAACTGGGAGTGCACGATGCGGCTCGGCGCGATCAGGTGGGAGTGCGCGGTGAGTCGGTCGAATACGGAGCAAGGCGCGAGCAGCTGCTGCGCGGGGACCGATGGAGGCAGCCCCGCGGAACGGGTCTCGTACGGCAGCACCGCGAGAACGCCGCCGAGCTCCTGGAAATACATGAACCAGCCGGTGATGCCGTGCTGCTGGGGGGCAGTGCCGGTCAAGAAGGTCGCTATCGCGGTCGCGGTGGTCGAGGGAAATACCGAGGTGATCCGATCCCGCACATGCCGAGCGAGCGGGCCACCGGGGCGATGCGCGAGCAGCCAATCGTGCCCCAGGCCATCGATCACCAGCAGGATGACAGTGCGCCCCGCAAGGCACTCCGGCGGCAAGGTGCGCAGCGGCGGATAAATGGTCTCCTCGGCGCCGAGTGCGCGCACGATCGATCCCATGAGATTGACGATGCTGCCACCCTGGTAGTCGGGTAGGACGAGCGCGGAGGCATTCATGCTCGGGATCATAATGAACGCGCGCGTCGCGCGCGCGGGCTCACCGCCGAGCCAGTGCTGTACGCTGAGAACCCCGGCTCTGGAGCGCCGTAGCCTCGGCGATGAAGGAGGTGCCGGCCGCAGGTCGTGCATCGCGCCCCCGCCGATTGGCGGTCACGCCGAAGCGCCGCGCGCGAGCGTTCATCGAGGGTGCCCGGCTTTAATTTACGCGGGGTACACCGTGACTCGGGCGTTCGAATTCACTCCAATGTGGCCCGTGTGCTCGACACAGGCTTTCGCATAGCTGCTGGCAGAGGCGCGCCCGGCGACATTCTGCATGATTGTGGACAGAGCTTGGGCTTGACTCACGCTTCCGCGACATCCTCAAATGTAAAAAAGGCGCGGCAGCCACCTCGCGCACAAGGGCATGTTGGATACAACCCTCGACATATTGACTGCGCTCCTGTTTGCGGCTGCAGTGGCGAATCTCATCTCACATTCGGCGGCGCGGCGCACGCTTCGTTCATCCGTCGGGCAACTCACGGCGCAATCCATTCAAGCAGATTGCCTTCTATGGTCATTCTGGAAAATGGTGTCATTGCGGGGTTGAGGTCGCTCTAAGGACTCAGAGCGCCATAATTGATGTCGACTACGCAATAGTCCATGAAGGTGCAGGCTGAGAGCCGGTAAACC
>JAKAYU010000078.1 GCA_021809525.1 Pseudomonadota bacterium
TTCCGATCTCGAGGCTTGCGCAACAGGGAAACGAACCAGCGCTTTCATCGTTTTTCTCTCCACGGAGTTACCCTGAGCGAGCCCCGCCCAGCACCATACCGGACACTCTCGGCTGCAGCGACGCGCGTCGCCGACTTGCCGGATTCAACCCGTCACGCCGCGAGCATCCCCCGGGCGGCATCTTTACACCATCCCATCGTGTGCTCCCGGGCGTTACCCTGCGGACTGCAGCAGCGCAACCACGGCGCCAGGAGCGCCCCCCCTTCATGATGCACGCCTCGACATCACCCAGCGGCACCTTCGCTGCGGGCACCTTCGCGAAACGTCAGTAAGCCCGAAGCCCATGGGCACCGTCCGCCCCGATCCTACCGAATAGCACAACTGAGGCCCAATATGCCAGGGACATCGGCCAAGCGTGGCAGTTCCCTCTGCAGCGCGGATGATGCGGTCCCTCCGAACGGCGGACGCACGTACCGGCAGCGCCAATGCCTCAAGCTGCGAACGTGCCGGGCGACGTACCGCCCGGCCCACCGAGGGGAATCGAGAGATTCACCGTCGTACCGCCTCCGGGTGCGGAGATGACATGGAGCGAGCCTCTGACCATGGCCGCGCGCTCGCGCATGCCGAGTAACCCCAACCCATTGGCGTGGCCGGGGGCGGCAGTATCGAATCCGCAGCCGTCATCGGCGACTCGCAGCCGCAGCCAATGCTCCCGCAGGGTCAGTTCGGCCTCGACATGCGATGCCTCGGCATGCCGTGCAACGTTCATCAAAGCCTCCTGCAGAATGCGGAACACGACCGTGGCGTGCGGCTCGCCGACCGCGATCTCCGGCGGATCGATCCGCAGTTGCACCTCGGCCGAATGTCGCTCCCTGAAGGTCCGCACCAACCATTCGGCGGCCGCCGCGAGACCCAGCACATCGAGCACCGTAGGGCGCAGGTCCTGCGCGACGCGGCGGGCTGACTCGATCGTCTGGTCGATGAGCTCGCGCATGGCCCGCGTCTTCTGCGCGACCGCAGTGCCCATCTCGAGACAGTACGCCTCGAGGTCCGCAACCTGGAACTTCAGCATGATGAGCGCCTGCCCGAGCTCATCGTGCAGTTCGCGCGCCACACGCGTCCGCTCCTTCTCCCGCGCCTCAATGCCGAGTGCCGCCGCCGTGCGCAGCTCGTCGCGGGTGCGCTGCAGCGTCTCGTTCGCGCGCTGCAGCTCGCCCGTGCGCTCGCGAACGCGCACCTCAAGGGAGTCGGCGAGCCGGTTCAGCTCCCGGCTGCGCCGCTCGGCCAGCTGCCGCTGCTCGCGCTCGGCCGCGTGCGATTCGGCGAGGTGCCGATGCAGCTTGCCGCTTTCAAGAATCAGCACCGTAAGCAGAAGACTGCAGGCCACGAGCCCGTAGATGCGCCCCGTGTACCAGCCGAACGAGAACCGCCCGGCGTTGAAGACCGCAGCCTGGGCGAATTCGCAGGACCACGCGACGATGACCACGAGCAGCCACAGGTCCAGCCCCGAGAAGCGCGCGCGCCGCCACAGCAGCGGAAGCGCCGCGAGCGTGGCGAGCCAAGTGACCCAGGCCACGGCGTATTTTGCCGGACGATCCTGATCACCGTTCATCAGCCTCGGCAAAAAATGCGCGCCGGCCGTCGAGAGCACGAGCATCAGTGCCGCGAGGCCGAGTGCCCCGAGCAGCGCGGCAGCCACGGACCAGCGGGCATGGGGCGGCGGCCCGGTGGCCGCCTCGCGCGATGCACGCAGCGCAAATGCGATCACCGCCGCCGGAAACCCGAGGTGCCAGAAGAAATACAGCCAGGCCGTGGTCTGCCCGCCGGCCCACAGCAATCCGCTTGGTGTGAACAGCCCCGGGAAGCTCAGCTCGTGCATCAGCGCCATGGCGGCGCTGAAGAGGTAGCCGCCGGCGAGAATGAGCAGCGCTGCGGAGCGGGCGATGCCGAACTGCCCGAGCAGGATGAGGCAGGTCATCAGATCGCACATCGCGAGCACCGATTCGTAGATCGGCAGGAACAGCTCGACACGGACGGCCGGGAGGTTCGCGAAGGGCGCGAGCGCGACGAACAGAATGAGCGAGGCGGTGATGGCGAGCGTCGCGAAGCGGCGCTCGGATTGGCTGGGCGGTTCTGTGATGAGGGAGATCACCAAGCGCGCCGTGCGCGCCCCGGGCGGCGCGCCTGAGGCATGCCGATCATTTGAGCTTCTCCCCGAGGCCGTCGAAGACGCTGACATCCGTCGCAACGCCGGCGCGCACGCTCGCTCCGACCGTACAGAACTCCTCGAACTGGCCCAGGATCCGCTGCAGATGCTGCAGGCTCTGGGCGCTCGCCCCCAGCCGGATCTCGACATCGATGTGCACAACCCGCAGCCGCCCGGCCTCGTTGCGCCCGATCTGCCCACGCACGGAGGTGGTGATGCCGCCGGGGTCGTTCTTGAACTTGGTGAGCGCGAAATACAGGCTCGAGCTCATGCAGCTGCCGACCGCCGCGAGCAGCAGCTGCACGGGCGAAGGCCCGAGTCCCGTCCCGAGCGGCGGCGGCTCATCCGAGACGACGTGCGCCACGCCCGGCGCGAAGGCGATCTCGAACTGATAGTCCCGGGCCTGACGGAGCGTGACGCTCGGGGAGTGTTCTGCGGACATTGCGGGTTCCTCCTGCGGCGAGGCCCCGAGGCGACACGCCGGCGGCGACACAATGCGCCCGCATCATACCACCCGAGGGGCGCCACCGGCCTGCCCGCCGCACCCCGCTCAATCCGGCAGCGTCACCTCCCCGCTGACGCTGAAGTGGCCGGCCACCTGCGGCGCGCCGGTGCCGGGCTGTCCGCCGCCGACCGAAAGCGTATAGCGGCCCGGGGCTACGATGATGCGTCCGCGCTCGGTAACCATGCTGAGCGCGCGGCGCATCAGCTCGAAGTGCACGATGCGACTCTGTCCGGGCGCAAGGTGAACCCGCGTAAAGCCGCGCAGCGCACGCAGCGGCGCCCCCGGCACCGGCGGGAACTGCAGATACAACTGCACCACCTCATCGCCCGTGCGGCTTCCGGTGTTGGTCACCCTGACCGACACCGGAAGCGGCTGCCCGGCATCGATGTGCGGGTGCGGCAGGGCGAGATCGCTGAAGCTGAACGTGGTGTAACTCAGCCCGTAACCGAACGGCCAGAGCGGTCTGCCCTTGAAGTACCGATAGGTGCGCCCGCGCATGGAATAATTCAGGAAGTTCGGCAGCTGGTGAACGCTCCTGTAGAACGTCAGCGGCAGCCGTCCGGAAGGATCATTGCGCCCGCTCAGAGTCGCCGCGATCGCCGCTCCGCCCTCCTCGCCGCCGTACCACGCCTCGAGGATGGCCGCGGCGTGACGCTTCTCCCACGGCACCGCGAGCGCGCTGCCGTTCATGAGCACCACGATCAGCGGCTTACCGGACCGGGCAACCTCGCGCACCAGCGCCTCCTCAGGCCGCGGCAACCGCAACCGGGTGCGGTCGCCGCCGAGGAAGCCCGGCTCGTGCACGGGCATCTGCTCGCCTTCCAGGCGGCTGGTAAGGCCCACCACCGCGATCACCACGTCCGCACGCCGCGCGGCAGCGAGCGCCGCAGGATCCGGACGGTTATTGAGCGGCTCCCAGATGAGCGCGGCACGCGGTACCACGCCGCCGATGTGACCGTAGACCATCCGCACCCGCACGCGGCGGCCTTTGTGCAGATAGACCCGCCCCACGTCGGTACCGGGACTGTACGACTCGATCAGATGCTCATCGCCCAGAGTGAGGCTGGCGAAGCCGTTGGTGCGCACCCCGACCTGATAGTAGCCCGAGCGCTCCGGGGTGAAGTATCCGCTCCACGAAGCGCCGGTGAGCGTCGCGGGAGCGATGCCCGCGGGCAGGTGGCGCGCATCGAGATCGACCCGCGGCGCAATGCCCGCCACCGTGTGCGGGTGCGCAGCGCCGATCCGGTACACCACGCTCAGGCCGGGCTTGCCACCTGACCTCTCGAACAGCGCCGCCGGCACGACGGCGCCGCCGTTCGAGAGGAACTGCGTCCCCGGGACATAGGTGATCTTCGCGTGCGGAAACTGCCTGCGCAATCCCTCGAGCACGGTCACGACGTGCGTGGGCATGCCGCTGTAGTTGCCGAGCATCACGGCGGTCTGGTCGGCCAGCGGCCCGACCACCGTGATGCGGCGCACCGAGGGAGCGAGCGGCAGCACCCCGTCGTTTTTCAGCAGCACCATCGACTCCTCGGCGAGCCGCAGGGCGAGCCGCCGGTGTGCGGGGCTGTTCAGCTGATCGGGATTGATGTGATCGTACGGCACCATCGAGGGTGGATCGAACAGCCCGAGACGGATGCGGGCAGTGAACAGCCGCACCAGCGCGCGGTTCACGGCATGCACGGACAGATAGCCCTCCTGCACGGCCCTGAGGAGCGGCAGGTAATCCGCATCGCCGTGCGGCGTGCCGAAATCGGCGCATTCGTTGTCCATACCGCGCTCCACCGCGATTGCGCTGGCGCGCACCTGGGTGGACCGGTAGTGATGGCCGGTGAAGATGTCGTGAACGGCATCGCAGTCGGACACGACATAACCGTGAAAATGCCACGCGCCGCGCAGGGTCTTCTGCAGCAGGAACCGGTTGGCGCACGCCGGCTGGCCGTTGACTGCCACGTAGGCGCACATGACCGATCCGGCATGCCCCTCGACCACGGCGGCGCGGAACGCCGGCAGGTAGGTGTCCTCCAGGTCGTGCAGGCTGATGTCGTTGTCCTGGAAATGCCGCGTCGGCTCCGGTCCGCTGTAGGCGTCGAAATGCTTCGGCGTGGCGATTGCGCGGTAGTAGCGTGGATTCGAGCCCTGCATGCCGCGCACATAGGCAACCGCCAGAGTGGCGGTGAGGAACGGATCCTCGCCGTAGGTCTCCTGACAGCGCCCCCAGCGCGGATCGCGGCAGATGTTGATGTTCGGCGCCCAGAAATCCAGCCCGTGCATCATACCGGTGCCATGGTGGTGCGCAGCCGCCTCGGCATAGCGGATCCGCCCCTCGATGCTGATCGCCTTCGCCATGGCGCGTATGCCCGCGGCATCGAAGGTCGCCGCAAGTCCCATCGGCTCGGGGAATTCCGTCGTTCCCCGGCCGATCGCCCCGTGCAGCCCCTCGCTCCACCAGTTGTAGGCGGGCACCCCGAGCCGCGCAATGGCCCGCGCGCCGTTGACGAGCTGGGACACCTTCTCACGCAGGCTCATGCGCTGCACCAGGGCAATGGCGCGCTGGCGCACCGGCAGCTTGGGATTCAGCCAGGGCGCGCGATGCACCGGCCCGGCTGCCGCACCGGTGAGCACCATCGCGCCCAACACCAGCGCCGCGCCGGCGCGCCAAGTAGCGGTTTTCATGATTGCCCGGCCCCCTCCAGTCCCGTGTACGGATGCGCCAGCGCGCGATCCGGTATGGTAGCGCTATCTGATTATAGCTGCTATTGTCCGAGTTTATCCCAGCCTGTCAAGCGCGCCGGCCGGGCATACGAACACATGCGCGACGGGGACCGACATGCGATCGCGATTGACGCTCTTGCTGTTGTTGATGCTCTCGGGCGCCTCGGCACTCTCGGCGGCGCACGCAGCGGGCGCGCCTCGGCGGCTGATCGCGCGCATCGATGTCACCCACACCGCCCGCCCGGTGAGCCGTTATGAATACGGCATGTTCATCGAGAATCTCGGCCAGCTCGTCTACCGGAGTCTGTGGTCCGAGATGCTCGATGACCGCAAGTTCTACTTCCCGATCCACCCCCGGCGGGCGATGCGGCCGGCCAAGCCGGTGAGCGGATTTGCGCGGGTGTTCGTCCTGCGCAAGTGGCGCCCGGTGGGACCGAGCGGGGCGGTCACCATGGACCGGCGCCATCCGTTCGTCGGCGCGCACAGCCCGCGTGTGGCGCTCGCCGGCGATACGCCGCGCGGCATCCGCCAGAGCGGCATCGCACTCGTGGCCGGCAAGCGCTACACCGGCTACATCTACTTGCGCGCAACGCCCGGTGCGCAAGTGCGGGTCACGCTGCGATGGGGTGCGGGCGCCGCGGCGAGGCGCAGCGTCAGTGTCGGCCCGCTCGGTGCACGTTACCACCGCTTCGCCTTCTCATTCACCGCCGCAGCCGCGAGCACCCACGCCGAGTTCGAGGTCACCGGCACGGGCAGCGGCAGCTACCACATCGGCACCGTCTCGCTCATGCCGGCCGACAACATCGAGGGGTTCCGCAGGGATACCATCGACCTGCTGCGCCAGCTGCATTCGGGCTTCTGGCGCCTGCCTGGGGGCAATTTCGTCTCCGACTTCAACTGGTATGCCTCGATCGGCAACCGCGACCGGCGCGCGCCGTATCTCGATCATGCCTGGAACGCGGTGCAGTCGAACGACGTCGGGCTCGATGAGTTCATGACGCTGTGCAGGCTGCTCGGTGTGGCGCCCTACGTAACGGTCAACGCCGGCTTCGGCGATGCACATTCGGCTGCAGCGGAGGTACGCTACCTGAACGGTCCGGTCACGACGCGTCTCGGGGCGCTGCGCGCGCGCAACGGCCACCCGCTCCCGTATGATGTCAAGTTCTGGAACATCGGCAACGAGCCCTATGGGCCCTGGGAGCTCGGCCACACCTCGCTTGAGGACTACATCTGGAAGAACAACGAATTCGCCCGCGCGATGCGCCGCGCCGATCCCTCGATCGTGCTGCTCGCATCCGGGGCGATGCCCGATGAGATGACCATCGAGGGCATCGCGCGCAAGCTCGGCTACAAGAGTGATCAGATCGGACTGTGTTCGGCCGCGGACTGGACGTGCGCATACCTGAAGCACGCCTGGGGCTATTTCAACGGCATCACCGAGCACTGGTATGCGCGCGCCGGGATGCGCTTCGATCTGGCCCGCGCGCGCACCGGTGTGCGCATCGATCATATGGAGCCCGGCTACGTGCCGGCGCACGAGACCGTGCTGCAGTGGGTACGCGCCCCCTCGGACCGGGTGCGGTTGAAGGCCGAGGAGTGGCACGCCTATGAGCGGCGCTTCCCGGCCATGCAGCGCAAGGGCATCTTCATGTCGATGGACGAATACGCCTACACCGGCGCGCCGGCCGACCTGAAGCTCGCACTCGCCTATGCCATGGTCTTCAACGAGATGCTGCGGCACACCGACTTCCTGCGCATGGCCGCCTTCACCATGGGAGTCTCGACGATCGACTACACGCGCACCGCGGCCGTGCTCAACAGCACCGGAGAGCTGTTCAAGCTCTATCGCGATCACTTCGGGCCTGGGCTGCTGCCGGTGCCGGTGGGCGGCAACTCCCCGCAGCCGCGGCCGCATCAGCAGCTGGTTGCGGGCATCAGGCCGCAGAGTGCCGGCAGCCCGACGTACCCGCTCGATGTCGAGGCCGCACTGAGTCCGCATCGCACACACCTTGTGGTCGCGGTGGTCAATGCCACCGACACGGTCCAGCCCTTGATGCTGCGCGTGCACGGTGCCAGGCTCGCCGCAGGCGGGCGATGCTGGGAGATGACCGGCCCGCGCCTCTCGGCGGCGAACCGGGTCGGACACCGGCCCGAGGTGCACGTGCGCGCGCACGGCGTGGACGGTGCGCCGGGCGCCCTGCGGGTGCCGCCGATCAGCATCGACATCTACCGACTTCGGCTCAAGCGGGTTGCGCGTTGAGGCGACACGCATCGAAGCGCCTCGGCGCGCTGCTCATCGCCCCGCTGTGCCTCAGCGGCGTCTGTCACGCGGCGACTCCGGCGCCGAAGGTCCGCGTGGCAGACGGGCAGCTGCTCGGAGTGCGCCAAGGCGGCGTCGAGGCCTTCCTCGGCGTGCCCTATGCCGCCCCGCCGATCGGCGTGAACCGCTGGCGCGCGCCGCAGCCGCTGCAGCCGTGGCACGGGGTGCTTCGGGCGCAGCGCTTCGCCCCGAGCTGCCTGCAGAGGCTCGCCCCGCACGGCTTCGGGCCATGGTCGCCGGAGTACGGGGTGCACGGGCCGGTGAGCGAGAACTGTCTGTATCTGAACATCTGGGCGCCGGTGCACCCGAGGCACCCGCTGCCGGTGATGGTATGGATCCCGGGCGGTGCGTTCATCTCCGGCTCCGGCTCGGTGCCGATCTACGACGGCCGGCACCTGGCGGCCCACGGCATCGTCGTGGTCACCCTCAACTACCGGCTCGGGGTATTCGGCTTTTTCACCGACCCGGCGCTCGTGGCCGAAGCGCGCCGCCTGCATGAGCCGCCCGGCAACTGGGGCCTGCAGGACATGATCGCCGCGCTGCGCTGGGTGCGCCGCAACATCGCCGCGTTCGGCGGCAACCCGCGCGCCGTCACCCTTGCCGGCCAGTCCGCCGGGGCGATCGCCGTGCAGGAACTCATCACCTCGCCGCTCGCTGCGGGACTGTTCGCGCGGGCGATCGCCGAGAGCGGTCTGCCGAACTCCCGTCTGCCCGACTCTCCGCGGCACATGCCCACGCTCGCCGCCGCCGAGCGCGCCGGAGCGCGCTTCGCCCGCGCCAAGGGCGCTCGGACGCTTGCAGCCTTGCGGGCGCTGCCGCCCGAGGCCCTCGCCACTTCGGTCGCGCCGATGTCGAGTCCGCTGGTCATGCCGAGCGTGGATGGGGTGCTGCTGCCTGAGGCGCCCGAGCGGTTGCTCGCGGCCGGCCGCTTTGCGCACACGCCGGTGCTGCTCGGCATGAACGCCGATGAGAACACGGGATTTCGCGCCAATCCCGCGAGGTTGAGCCGCGCCGCCTGGCGCGATCAGCTGCACAGGATCTTCGGCCCCCTGGCGTGGCGCTTCGAGCCGCTGTTCCGGGCTCGGGGCTTGCGTGCCCGGGCGCGCGCGCTGCGCGCCGTGCGGCGCGATCTCGGGCTCGCTGCGCTTTATCAATGGAGCCGCCTGCGCCTCGCGCACTCGCACGCGCCGCTGTACGCGTATCTGTGGACCCACGTGGAGCCGGGGCCGCAGTCAAAGCGCTGGCGCGTATTCCATTCCTCGGAGATTCCCTACGTGTTCGAGACGCTGGCGGCCGCTCCACAGCGGCACTTCACGCCGCTCGACCGGGCGATCGCGGCGCGGATGTCCCGCTACTGGGTCGATTTCGTCCAGAGCGGCGACCCGAACGGTCCGGGCCTGCCCCGCTGGCCGCGTCTCACGCGGCGCGCCCTGTGCATCATGCGTCTCGGCGCGCGCGCCGCGCCCCAACCCATTCTGCCGCCCCGCACGCTGCGGGCGATGCAGGCGTTCATCGCCGCAGGCGGCGAGCCCCAATTGTACTGATTCGCGCCGGCGCGGCGCTGCGGCCGCGCCGGCGCTCCGTGGCAAGGCTGCAGGCGCTTACTTGATCAGACCCTCGGCCCGCATCGCGGCCTGCACCGCCGGGCGGGCGGCCGTGCGCTCCTGGAAGGCGATCAGGTTCGGGAACTGTCCCAGGTCGACCTTCACCATCCGCGCCCAGTTCGTCACCGTGAACAGATACGCATCGGCCACGGAAAACCGCTCGCCGAACAGGAACGGGCGACCCTGCAGCCGCTGCTCGATCAGCCCGTAGCGGCGCTGCAGATACGCGGTGCGCTCGGCGCGCGTCTCGGCCGGCGTGGCAGGATTGAACAGCGGCGAGTAGGACTTGTGCAGCTCGGAGTTGATATAGCCGAGCATCTCCTGCAGGCGATAGCGCTCGAAGCTTGCGGGCGCAGGCGCGAGGCCCGACTCGGGCTTCTGGTCGGCGAGATACTGCACGATCACCCCTCCCTCGGTGAGCAGCTCCCCGTTGTCGAGCTGCAGCGCCGGCACATAGCCCTTGGGATTGACCGCGAGGAAGTCGCCTTCCTTCTGCATGGCCTTGCTCTTGAGATCCACCTTCTGCAACTCCAGGGCGATGCCGGCCTCGCGGGCCACGATGTGCGGGGAAAGCGAGCAGGCGCCGCTCGCGTAGAACAGTTTCATGCCAATCTCCTATTGAAAATGGCTCCAGGCGGTGGCCGCCCGGCCGCGGTACTTACGACTTCATAGCAGATTACTTTATGTAAGTGCTAAAAGGCACTATCCGTTGGGCCAGGAACATGCGTGTGACTGACAATCCCCACGACCGCTCCGCTGCGGGCGGTTCGGATCGATGCCCGATGGGCGCCTGCATGAGGTTGCTCGGCGGGGCCTGGCCGCCGAACGTGATCTGGCAGTTGAGCGGCGGGCCGCGCCGCTTCGGCGAGCTGCACAGGGACATCCCGGGCATCTCCCCGAAGATGCTGAGCGCACGACTGCGCGAGTTGCAGACCAAGCGGGTCGTGCTGCGCAATGTCTCAGCGACCTGCCCGCCCACGGTGGCCTACAGGCTGACGGCGCTCGGCCGGGAGCTCGTGCCGCTGATCGACTCAATGGTGCGCCTCGGCGGGCGGCTGCTGCGCTCTGCAGAGGCACGGCCGGCTCGCAGGCGCCAGCGCCGAGCGCTCAGCCGGGCGGCCGAGTATCTGCGCGGCCGAGCGGGCGCTGCATCAGCACCGTATCGACCCAGCGCCCGAGTTTGTAGCCAACCGAACGAAAGGTGCCCACCGTCGCAAACCCGCACCGGCGGTGCAGCGCGATCGAGCCGGTGTTGGCGCTGTCGCCGATCACGGCGATCATCTGCCGCCATGGCCCGTGCTCGCAGCGCTCGATCAGCCCCTCGAGCAGCGCGCGCCCGATGCCGCGGCCGCACCAGGCCTCGGCCACGTACACCGAGTCCTCCAGCGTGTACCGGTAGCCCGGCCGCGACCGGTACATCCCCGCGTATGCGTATCCGGTGATCTCGCCGCCCGCTTCGGCGATCAGATACGGCTGGCCGGCCGCGCGGATCACAGCGAAGCGCGAGTGCATCTCGTGCGCCTCGGGCGGCGTCTCTTCGAACGATGCGAGCCCCGTACGGACGTAACCGGCATAGATGCGCGCCACGTGCGCCATGTCCCCGGCGGTGGCATCACGGAGGATCAGGTTTGCGGGGGGTGCCTCGGGCATCGCGCTCATCATCGCCTCCCGAGGAGGACTTTGCGGGGCGCCCCATTATGCGCCGGGGACGCGGACCGTTGAAGCGGGCCGCGCCCGGTCCCCTCACGCGAGCTCGGCGAGCGCCCCGGGTGTGCAGTGCCGCTCGGGGCGATAACCGTTGGCAAGACTCTTGAGAAAGGCGTTCGCCCGCCGCGCCTCGAGGCGCGAGGTAGCGCGTGTGAGCGTCGTGCGCCATTGTGACGGATCGATGATTCACGGCGAGCGCTGAGGAGCGGCTGAGCCGCCACCGTCCGGTGCTGCGATCCTCGCGGCGAGGAAGCCAGATGACGCGCCCCTCGCCAGCCCCTATGATGGCTCGAGCCGTGCTCCCGCGGCGAGGCCGCCGTACGCCGTGACATTCAGCGCCTTCATCGCCGCCCATCACGCCAGCATCCGCCTCGGTGGGTTTCTCGGCGTCTTCGCGCTGATGGCATTGTGGGAACTGCTCGCGCCGCGCCGCCAGGCCCGCGCCCCGACGGGTGCGCGCTGGATGAACAACGTCGCGCTGATCGCTCTCGATACGCTGCTGGTGCGGCTGCTCCTGCCCGCCGCGGCGCTCGCAGCGGCGCTGTTCGCGGCGGCGCATGGTTGGGGGATCCTGCATCGGATTACCGTTGCGCCGGTGCTGGCCACCCTGACTGCCGTCGTGGCGCTCGATCTGACCATCTACCTGCAGCATGTGATGCTGCATGCCCTGCCGGCGTTGTGGCGAGTGCACCGCGTGCACCATGCCGATCTGGACTTCGATGTCACCACGGGCGTGCGCTTCCATCCGATCGAGATCCTGCTGTCGCTCGCTGTGAAGTGCGCCGCCATCGTGCTGATCGGCGCCGGGCCCTCGGCGGTCGTACTGTTCGAAGTGCTCCTTAATGCGAGTTCGCTGTTCACCCACGGCAACGTACGGCTGCCACGCCCCGCCGACCGGCTGCTGCGGCTGCTGATAGTCACGCCCGAGATGCACCGTGTGCATCACTCGATCGAGGAAGAGGAAACCAACAGCAACTTCGGCTTCAACCTCTCGTGGTGGGACCGGCTGTTCGGCACCTACCGCGCCACCGCCCGCCTCGCGCAATCCGACATGACGATCGGCATCCGCACGTTCCGCGCGCCGCGCGTCTGCACACGACTGCCGGCGATGCTGGCCATGCCGTTCATGGGCGAGGTGAGCGGCTACGCGCTCAATCGCCGCCCCTGGGGGCCCCGCCCATGAGGCGCAGCGGCCTGCAGCGGCTCGCGCTCACCGTCGCGCTCGGCGCCATCGCCATCTGGGCCTTCATGCATCGTGGCGCGCTCAATACCGAGGCGCTCGGCACTGCGGTTCGCCGGGCCGGCCCCTGGGGACCGCTCGCGTTCATGGCCATCTACGCCGTCGCGGCGGTCGCGATGCTGCCAGGCACGGTGATGACGCTGGCCGGCGGCGCGCTGTTCGGTCCCGCGGCCGGCACGTTCTACAATCTCACCGGGGCGACGCTCGGTGCGACCGGAGCGTTCCTGGTGTCGCGCTATCTGGCCGCCGACTGGGTGCGCTCACGCCTCGGGACACGTGCCGAGCAGTTGATCGCCGGGGTCGAGCGCGAGGACTGGCGGTTCGTGGCCTTCGTGCGCCTGGTACCGCTCGTTCCGTTCAATCTGCTCAACTACGCCCTCGGCCTGACGCGCGTACGTGTGAGCCGATACATGCTCGTCTCCTACATCACGATGCTGCCGGGCACGTTCGCTTACACCTACCTCGGCTACGCCGGACGCGCCGCACTCGCCGGCAACGCGGACCTGATCAAGAAGGGACTGCTCGCGCTCGCGCTGCTCGCCTGCGTCGCGCTGCTGCCGCCGATCGTACGCAAGATGCGCGCGCCACGGCGGCACCAGAACACACCCTGATTCGATCCCGAGCGGCACCTGTCCCCCCTGCTGCACCGCGGGCGGGCGGAGGCGTCGTCACCCTTGCCGCCGCGCCGGGCTTGTGACCGAGCGAGGCGGGCCTGCCCGTTCAGTCCTGGGACCCGGAGGCATGCGCGATCGTGGGCCGGGCTGAGCCGGCAATGGCGCTCGGCGCCGCAGCGCGCGTCCTATCCGCCAATATGCGGCGCGGGGCGGGCATCCCGCCCCGCGCCGGCTCCTCTCACCCGGCCCCGATCGCGCGAGGGGGCACGCGAGCAGTGCCAGGCCATGACCTGCTGAATGACACACGAGCCTGCATCGCAGCGCTCGCCGTACACGACACACATCCCCGCCGCAACGTGAGCGCCGACCACGCACTTGAGCAGCCGCGGGGACCGCCTGACTCCTCCGGCATCCCGCGGGCTCCCCTCGCCCACCCTGGGATGCCTGCTGCCCGGAGCCTTCGCTGCGCTCCGGGTCCGGCTGCCTTGATCGCTCGCAGCCGAACCCGGAGCCGACCCTGACCTCGATCTACCGAGCGGCGCTCAGTCGAAGTTCGCTTTGAGGCCGACGAAGTACTCCCTGCCGAGGATGTCGTAGGTCGCCGCATCGGTCAGCAACGGCGCCCCTGCCACGTAGGGCTCCTGCTTGTTGAACAGGTTCGTGATCCCCGCCGTCAGCTGCAACTGCGAATCGATCTGATAATGACCATTCAAGTCGAAGTAGCTGTAGGCGGGAACGCCGGCATCACCGCTGTTCACCCCGTCCATCAGATCAGCCATGGAGGAGATGAAGCGCCAGTGCAGCGCCACCCCGAGCGGCCCGTTCGCATAGCCGAGCATGGTGTTCGCCTTCCACGCCGGGTGGGAAAGATCCGAAATGCTGGCGCCGTCCGCCGCGATGGCCGAGTAGGTGTCGGCTATCGAGCCAGCCAGGTTCACGCTCGGTGCACCCAGTCCCACCACTCGCAGCGATCGCAGGTAGGAAACGTAGGTCTGCAGCAACACCCTGCCGGCACGCTGCGGCAATCCGAGCGCATGCAGCGGGAAGCCCCAATGCGCCTGGATGTCGACACCGTCGGTGGTATACGAGC
>JAKAYU010000310.1 GCA_021809525.1 Pseudomonadota bacterium
GTCGACGGAGCGGATGGGGGTGATCTCGACGGCGGTGCCGGTAAAGAACGCTTCATCGGCTATATAAAGGAGTTCACGCGGGATGGCGCACTCGCGCACCTCGATGCCGCGCTCGCGGGCAAGACGCATCACCGTGTCACGGGTGAGGCCGCCGAGCACCGAATGCGACAATGCCGGGGTCATCAGCACTTGATCCTTGACCACGAACAGGTTCTCGCCGGAGCCCTCGCTCACCGTGCCGTCGGGGGCCAGCCCGATGCCCTCCTGAAAGCCGAGGCGGCGCGCCTCGGCGCCGATGAGCTGACTCGAGAGGTAGTTGCCGCCGGCCTTGGCGAGCGCCGGCAGGGTGTTGGGTGCGACCCGGTGCCAGGAGGAGATGCACACATCCACACCTTGTTCCGCGCTCTCGTGCCCGAGGTACTTGCCCCATTCCCACGCGGCCACGGCTATCTCGGTCGGCGGCTCGCACTTCGGCGTGACGCCGATCTCGCCGTAGCCACGAAAGGCGATCGGCCGGATATACGCCCCGTGGGCCAGCGCGTTGGCGGCGATGACCTGCCGGCAGGCGTCGTCGATCTGCTCGGCCGAGAACGGCATGCTCATGCGGTAGATCTTCGCCGAGTCGAGCAGTCGCCGGGTGTGATCGCGCAGGCGGAAGATCGCCACGCCCTGAGGCGTCTCATACGCGCGCACCCCCTCGAATACGGACGAGCCGTAGTGCAGAGCATGCGTGAGCACGTGCACCGTGGCTTTCTCCCACGGAACGAGCTTGCCGTTGAACCAGATGAACTGCGTAGCCGGTATGGGCATGAACGGTCTCCCGGGATGCGCTGCCAGTCAATGCGTCGAGTCCGCGGGGGCGCCCGCGGCGCGCTCCTCGCGCGAGCGGTTGCCGGTGGCCGCCTGCTCGATGCGGTTGATCACCTCGAGGAACGCCTGGGTGCTCGATTCCACGATGTTGGTGCTCACGCTCGAGCCGCGGTATGTGCGTTGATTGTACTCCACGTACACCAGCGCCTCGCCCTGGGCGTCCTCGCCCTCGGTGACCCCGCGGATCTCGAATTTGCGCAACATCACGCCGATTCCAGTGGCGGCCTCGATTGCCTTGAAGGCCGCATCCACCGGCCCGTCACCCTCGGCGCTGTGCTCCACGATCCGACCGTCGGCGTGGCGCAGTCGCACGCGGGCACTGGCGGCGCGCTGAGTCACCGCGTGGGTCTCGAGTCCCGCGAGGCTCCAGGGTCCGGCCGCCGTGCCCTCCGCACGCAGCACCAGCGCCTCGATATCTCCGTCGAAGAGTTCCTTCTTCTTGTCCGCGAGCGCCTTGAACTGCTCGAACACCTCGTTGAACTCCTCGTCCGCCAGCTCGAACCCGAGTGCGCGCACGCGCTCACGCAGGGCGTGCCGTCCGCTGTGCTTGCCGAGGATCAGATGGCTGCGCGAGAGGCCGACGTCCTCCGGGCGCATGATCTCGTAGGTCGAGTAGTGCTTGAGCACCCCATGCTGATGAATGCCGGCCTCGTGGGCGAAGGCGTTCTGCCCGACCACCGCCTTGTTGCGCGGTACGGGCATGGCGGTGATGCTCGAGACCAGTCGCGAGGTCGGGTACAGCCGGGTGGTTTGGATCCCGGTGGTGACATTGAAGAACGCTGCGCGGGTCTTCAGCGCCATCACCACCTCCTCGAGCGAGCAGTTGCCGGCGCGCTCGCCGATCCCGTTGATGGTGCACTCGATCTGGCGGGCTCCGGCCACCACGGCGGTCAGGCTGTTCGCCACCGCCATGCCGAGGTCGTCGTGGCAGTGCACCGAGAGGCGCACCCGCTCGATGCCGCGTACGTTCTTGCGCAGATAGCGGAACAGCTCGGCGAATTCATCCGGGACGGTATAGCCGACGGTGTCCGGGATGTTGACGGTGCTCGCGCCGGCCTCGATGGCCGCCTCGACGACCTGCGCCAGGAACGGCAGCTCCGTGCGCGAGGCGTCCTCGGGAGAGAACTCCACGTCCTCGCACAGCTCGCGCGCCCGGCGCACGCCCTCGATGGCCGCGCGCAGGATCTGCTCTTCGGCCATGTTCAGCTTGTACTGTCGGTGGATGGCGCTGGTGGCGAGAAATACGTGCACGCGCGGGCGCGGGGCGTCCGCGAGCGCGCGCGCGGCGAGCTCGATGTCCTCGCGATTGCAGCGCGCGAGCGCCGCGATCACCGGACCGTGCACCTCGCGCGAGACCGCCTGGACGCTCTCCCAATCGCCCTTGGAGGCGGCCGGGAAACCCGCCTCGATGACATCCACGCCGAGCTCGGCGAGCGCACGCGCCACACGCAGCTTCTCCGGCCGCGTCATGCTGCAGCCGGGGGCCTGCTCCCCGTCGCGCAGCGTGGTATCGAAGATCAGGACTTGGTCGGGTTCGGCTGCCATGGGTGGCCCTCCTGCTCGGATTGCTCAGGCGCGCGGATCGTTCAGCCAGGGCATGCGCGCGCGCAGCGCTGCGCCCACTTTCTCGATCGGGTGGTGAATGTCGCGCTTGAGCAGCTGCTCGTAGCGCTTGCGGCCCGAGGCGTTCTCGCGAATCCACTGGCGGGCGAACGTGCCGCCCTGGATCTCCTGCAGCACCTTGCGCATCTCTTTCTTGACGCGCGCATCGACGATGCGCGGGCCACGCGTCAAGTCGCCGTACTTGGCGGTCTCGCTGATGAACTGGTGCATCTTGGTGATGCCGCCCTCGTGCAGCAGATCGACGATCAGCTTCAGCTCGTGCAGGCACTCGTAGTAGGCGACCTCCGGCTGGTAGCC
>JAKAYU010000311.1 GCA_021809525.1 Pseudomonadota bacterium
CAGGGATTCGACCAACGAGCGTGCGCGCGCGTGTGCGCGCGCCGCGCTCACCCAGCGGATTGCCTGAGTGCGCGCGGCCTCGAGCGGCTGCACGAGGGCCGAGAGCTCCTCGCGCAGCGCCGCGACCGCCGGCCCCTCCGGCCGCAGCGTCGCCTCGCGCATGCGCTCGCGCAAAATCTCCAGATCGTCCCGATCTCGTGAAAGCGCCCGGTGGGCGGGCATCGCGGTCATGCGGCACACGGCGTTGGCTAGATGATTGTTCTCATCCTAACCGCGTTCACAGAGAATAATTTCATATTTTGGCGCCAATAGAAGTAGAATCGACTGGCTATGAGGCAAAAAGACGCTGTCGCGGGATTCCGCTCGCTCGACCGCATCGACCGCAAGCTGCTGGTGCGTCTGCAGCAAGACGGGCGGGTGCCGGTCTCGCAGCTCGCGCGCGAGGTCAATCTCACCGTCACCCCGACGCTCGAGCGCATCCGGCGGCTCGAGGCGGCCGGCTTCATCAACGGGTATTTCGCGCACCTGAACGCGCGGCGGCTCGGGCTCGGGCTGCTGGTGTACGTGGAGGTCACGCTGGATCGCACCACGCCGGAGGCGTTCGAGCGCTTCAAGGAGATGGTGGCCGCGCACGATGAGATCATGGAGTGCCACATGGTTGCCGGTGGGTTCGACTACCTGCTCAAGGTGCGCGTGAAGGACATGGAGCGCTACCGCACGCTGCTCGGGGAAACCATCGCCAGCATCCGCGGCGTGCAGCAGACGCACAGCTATTTCGTCATGGAGGAAGTGAAATCGACGCACCGCATCGGCATCCCCGAGACGGCTCCTGCCGGCGAGGCCCGCGCGTCGCAGAGACGTTGAGCGCGCCGCCTCGCGCGAGCGCCGTGATGCGCGCGGCGGCTGCTCGCCCGCTGCGCTGCAATGCTTCGCTGCGGCGCGGGGCTATCCGACGTTTACGCGCGGCGGTTGCCCGTGCGCGCACGCCCCCCCCCGCGCGCCGGTCATGGGGAGGCGCCGAGACTCGCTGGCGGCAACTCCCCTTCCAACAGGGTAATGGCGCGCCGGCGCGCCGCATCGGGATCGATCCGTCCGGCCGCCACGTCGGCCACCAGCCGCGCGTGCTCCCGATGGCGCAATCCGGTGAGCGCCATCCCGAGATGGTGCGCGACGTTCGCGAGCGCGGCGCGGATCTCCGGGGCGAACTGCTCGCCGTCGCGCGGCCGGCAGATGAGCGCGCCGAGGAGTGATTCGGCGACGGTCATGGGCAGCGCCAGCCCCTCGGCGCCGATGCGGTTGGCCTGCGCCGCGAGCGCCACCGGCTCGCGCGAGGCGCGCATCGCGACGAACACCGGATCGTCGGCGTCGATCACCGCCGGCCACGACTCATCGCTCGCGGCGCGCCGGCGGTAGCTGCTCCCGGCGCGCTCGTAGACCGCGACCGCGGCGCATTGCCTCTTCAGGCGCTCGATCGCCATGGCGAGCAGGTGCGCCTCGCGCTCGACGAACGGGCACTCGCGCGCGAACCGCTCCAGGGCGAGCAGCGCGAGGCGCTGGCTGCGGAAGAACGCCTGCTCGATCCAGCTCTCGAGCCGCCGGTGCAGCGGGCTCAACACCAGCGCCAGCACGAGCGCAGCGAGCGCCTGCAGCGCCCAGCCTACCCGCTCGCTGATGGCGAACTGATGCAGCGCCTGCTCGAGAATGGAGAACGTGCCGAACACGAGCGCGGTGAGCAGGCCGAACACCAGCGCCCGGTCGACGACGAACCCCACGTCGATCAGCCGCGTGCGCAGGACCGCGTAGAGATACCCGAGCAGCGCTATGCCCTCCAGCACGGCGACGACCTGGCCCATGTCCGCTTGCCAGGTTCGCGGGGTGAGGAAGTGCAGCAGATTGCTTCCGAACAGCAGGGCCGTGCTCCACAATACCCAGCGGATGCGCAGCCGATCCTGATGCGCCGCGAAGCGGTAGCCCGCGAGCAGCACGGCCAGTATCACGGCGAAGAAAGTGGCGAACAGGGTCAGATTGATGACGTGGTGGCTTGCACCGAGGAGCGTCGTGCCGCTGCGGATGAGCGCGGTATAGAGAGTCTCCGCCAAGCCCAGCATGGTCAGCGCCACGAGCGCGATGGCGACGCGCGACGCCGTGCGCCAGCGCGACGGGAGGCTTGCGCCGGCCAGGCTGTCGGCCATGACGAACATGGCCAGCATGATTGCCAATTCGCCGGTCAGGAGGTCTGCCTGGTGGTGCCAGAATGCCCAGCTTGCCGGTACGGGCAGCTGCAGAGGTCCGGCGACGAGCAGCGCGAACATGAACAGCGCCGACAGTCCCCAGGCCGCCCAGTCTTTCCCGCGCCACAAGGTCAACATCACGATGGCGAACATCACGACCTGGAAGCCCAGAAACTCCGCTTGTGAGAGCGGCGGCGGCCGGTCGGGGACGCTCCCTACCCGCCGCTCGGCAAGCGTGCCCGCGCGGATGACCGGAAGCGTGAGCGCGGTGCCGGGCAGGACATCGTGACGGTCGAACAGCGCGGCGCGCTCGGCGGGGCTCAGGCGATGAATGGGGATGATGTCGCCGGCGCGCAGGCCCCGGGGCAGCGGCGATTGTTGCCTCGCGTGGACCCCGTACAGACCGTCGCGCAGGTACACGAGCCGGGCCGAAAAATCCGCTCCCGGCGCGAGCCCTAGAGCGATCGCCGAGCTGGCCGCGAGGCTGCCGAGTGCGACCAGGGTCAGGAGCAACCGCACACCGAGAACGCGCGACATCACGACCTCCCCTGCGGCCGC
>JAKAYU010000079.1 GCA_021809525.1 Pseudomonadota bacterium
TTCCGATCTAGGATTCCAGCAGGCCGGGCAGAGTGACCGCGAGCAAAAGGGCGAAGACGCCGAAGCGGATGGTGGCGCCCACAGAGGCTGCAGGGTGCTCGATACGATCGTTCGATCGCTTGGAATCTCCCCTACCTGTCTCCGCCCCGGCTGACATCGTTAGTGTTGCGCGCATGTGGATGAAGCGGTCGCAGTCACGCAGCATAGCCTCCGTCCGTCAAGACGGCTGTGGGCTGGTTCATAGTGCGCGAGGACCAGGGGAGGGAGGCTTCCGCAGGCGGTACCGGTCAATGTGAGCGGCAGGCGTCCCGGACACGGAAACGGGAGCGGCCCGATCTTGCGGATGGTGCAGGCGTGGGCAATCGGGTGGACCGAAGGAGCCCGGCTTACGGCTTCTGCGATATACGTGGCGTTCGACAGCGCTCGCAGGTTGGGCTGGACGCTCGCAGTGGTGTGCTAGGCCCATCCGCTGCGGTGCTGGCCAGGCGGCTGCCAGTTCAATCGCCCAGCGCACAGCCGGCCGTCCGCCCGATTCGTTCCGGGACCGGTGAGCAAGAGTTTCCGCCGGCGGACACATGCGTGTCTGTCGCCCTTCGGGCAGGGACGGGACTTCTATTATCAGGATCAAGCAGCGAACCGCTGCAACCGGATTGAGCGGACGGGAAGGTCGAGGACTGTGAACCGGTGCGCGACTTTACAATAAATTAGCCATGCTCCAGCATTTGTAGGCTACGTTTAGTTTGTCGAGTCTGCGGTAGCCAACCCTATGATTCTTGAATGGTTTAATGCTCAAGAAGCGATCGCTGCGGGTAACACGCTGGCGGACTCGTTTCTCCGCGATGACGCTCGGGGGACCAGGGGGCGTGCCAAGGTCCAGGAAGGTGAGCGGCGAATCGAAGTGCAACGCTTGCTGCAACGAGCCGCGCTCGATGCCAAGTCGCTGAAGCTCAATCTGTTCAAGCGGGCGAAGCTGCTGGGTGCGTTCAAATGGCGGCTGATCGAGCGGGGATTCGACGAAGTCGGCGCCGGCGAATTGACTCATCTTTTGTTACTGCAGCTGAGTGGCACCCGCATCCCCGCCACCGCGGTCCCACAGGTGGGATTCCAAAGCGCGGGCGCATCGCGGAAGAGAATCGATCTGTCGCTCAGCGAGGCTGACGCCGCAGCGAGCAGAGGCGATTACGCTGAGGCTGCCGTGCGGTTGCAGGAAATCCTGACGGCCAACGCCAATCACGTGGTTGCGCTCGGCAAACTGGGTGACGCGCTGTGTTTTCTCGGGCGTTACCCGGAAGCGGAGCGCGCCTATCGGCGTGCCGTGCAGGCTGATCCGAAGCGCGCCGATTCGAATCTGAAGCTGGGAACCATACTGCACTGGCGGGGCGATTTTTCGGGGGCCGAGACTGCATTGCGTCGAGCCGTTAAATTGGAACCGCGCAGTGCAAATGCGCTGTGCGTCCTCGGGCACGCTCTGACTGCCCTCGATCGGGCGGATGAGGCAAAGAGCTGTTTCGAGAAGGCATTGCGACTGAAGCCGCGCTCGACCGAGGCGCTGTGCGGCTTGGCATGGATGGCGAGCATGGAAGGGCGGTTCGATGAGGCGGAATCACTGTTGCGCAAGGCACTTGATATTGATCCGGCATGCACGGAGGCTCACACATGGTTGGCGCAACAGCGGCGCATGACGCCGACTGACCAGTGGTGGCTGGAGACTGCGCAGCGCCTGCTTGAGCGACCGATGGCGCCGCTCGAGGAGTCCAGGCTCCATTTCGCCATCGGTAAGTACTTTGATGACATTGGCGATTATGGGCGAGCGTTCGAGGCGTTTCGCAAGGCGAACGAGCAGCGCAAGAAGGTATCCCTGCCGTACGACAGGGCGGCTCGAGCGGCTTGGGTGGATGATGTCGTTCGTCATTACACGGCGGAGCGTGTTGGAACGCCCGTTCAGGGAGCAAATGATTCTCGGCGGCCGGTGTTCGTCGTCGGCATGATGCGCTCCGGTACGTCCCTGGTGGAGCAGATCATCGCCTCGCATCCCCAGGCCATGGGTGCAGGTGAGTTGCAGTTTTGGGGACTATTCGGATTCAAGCATCAGGATGTAGTTTGTGGACGGTCACCGGACTCCGGGCTGGTGACGAAATTGGCCCCGTCCTATCTCGATGAACTGGCCCGGCATTCCTCCGATGCGGCGCGGGTTGTCGATAAGACGCCGGCCAATGTCGACTATTTGGGATTCATTCACCGGGTGCTTCCGAATGCACGCTTCATCTATATGCAGCGCGATCCGGTCGATACGTGTCTGTCGTGCTATTTCCAGAACTTCGTCAACGCAGCCTCCTTCGCAATGGACTTGCAGGATCTCGCCCACTACTACCGGGAGCATCACCGTCTCGTCAAGCACTGGCGCTCGGTGCTGCCCAAGGAAGTCCTTCTCGAGGTGCCGTACGCCGAACTCGTGGCCGACCAGGAGGGCTGGAGCCGGCGCATCATCGAGTTCATCGGCCTGGAGTGGGACCCGAAGGTGCTCGAGTTCCACAAGACCGAGCGGGCGGTGCTGACGGCGAGCAACTGGCAGGTGCGCCAGAAGATGTATTCGAGCTCGGTCGGGCGCTGGAAGAACTACCAGAAGTTCATTGGACCACTGCTGAAACTGCGTGACCTCTCGCCCTGAAAGCGCCTCGGCGCGGTCGCGACCGGCTCGGGCGGGGATCGGCCGGTTCGCGGCCATCGACTTCGAGACGGCCAATCATCGTGCCGACAGCGCGTGTGCGCTTGGGGTGGTCGTCGTGGACGAGGGCTGCATCGTCGAGCGCATCTATGAGTTGATCCGGCCCGCGACGCGGGAGTTCGTCTTCACGGACGTTCATGGTCTGACGTGGGCGGATGTCCGTACCGCGCCGACCTTTGCTGAGGTCTGGCCGGTGGTTCAGGAGCGGATGGGGGTCGTGCGGTTCCTGGCTGCGCACAACGCGCCATTCGACCGCGGCGTGCTGAACGGCTGCTGTGTCGCGTACGGTCTGCCGGCCGCGCGGCATCGTTTCGTGTGCACCGTGAGGGTGGCCAGGGAGGTCTGGAACATTCGTCCCACCCGGCTGCCCGACGTGTGTGCCCGGTTACAGATCTCGTTGCGGCATCACCATGCCGAATCCGACGCAGAAGCGTGTGCGCGCATAGTGCTCGCGGCAGCTGCGGCCGGGTGGAGTCCCGCCGGCGGTGCCGACCCGTCATGACGGCTGCAGCAACCTGCCCGAATCGCGCGGACGGGCTCTCCCGTTTGCCCCGCCACATGAGGCTTGTGCGGTTGATGCTCGGGGAAGGGGCCATCTGCCGCTGAAGGGGCGCGCGCCTCGTGCCGATCGGCGCGCGTGACGCTGAATGCGATGGGGACGGTGCTTGCGGCCACCTGCGCGCTGCAGATAGCATGGCTCTTTGCGCAGGTTGCGGCGGAACGATCGTATGAAGCAAGCCTCGTTGTTTTCGGATGGCGAGACGGCCGGTGCAGGACAGTTGGCGCCCGCGCCGGTGATTGCGAGACGCTCGCGTCCGCTGACGGCTGCCCAGAAGCGCTTCAACAGCCTGCTCGAGCGCGTCGAGACGTTGCGCGCCGATCTCGAACGTTGGCAGAGTTTTACAGACGTTCACGTGCGGCGCATCGCCATGGAGCTTGCGCCGCGCGCGGCGCAACTGCGCGAGCAGCAGACCGCGCTCGCCAAACTGCTCGACCGGCAGTACACGCACCCCGAACTCGGCAAGCGTAACCGCGCCCCCTTGCGCGAGCTGCTGCTCGAATTGCTGACCGAGATGCTCGAAGAGGAGGAGAGTCCGGAACTCCTCGCCCTGTACGACCGGCACGCCCCTGTCCCGCGCGCCGATGAGCAGCGTCTGGGCTTTGAGCTGCTGCAGGCGATGGCACAGGACTTGGCCGTTGACCTCGACGGTTACGATGGTGAGGAGAGTCCCGAGGCTTTCGGTGCCTGGCTCGGGGAAACGCTCGGAGAGCCGCCGCGCCGGCGGCGCGCAGGGGCGGCGCCGCAGAGCGGGCAGCCGCGCAAGGCGGCGCCCGAGTCCGATGCGCCGGCGCTGCGATCCGTGTTCCGGCGGCTCGCGAGCAAGCTGCATCCCGACCGGGAGAGCGATGCCGCCGAGCAGCAGCGCAAGACCGCCCTCATGCAGCAGCTCAATGCCGCCTACGCGTCGGGCGACCTGCTGCGTGTGCTCGAGCTGCAGCACAGTGTCGATGCACGCGCCGCCGAGGCGCTCGCCGAACTGGATGATGCGCAGCTCAAACCCTACGTGAACCTCCTGCAGCGCCAGGCCAAGGCGCTGCGCGAGCAGATCGATGCGCTGGTCGAGCCCCTCTGCGCCGCATTCCCGGGCCGCTCGCCGCGCTCCCTGACGCCTCAGGGGCTCGAGCGCGAATTCCAGTGTGCGCTGCTCGAACTCGCGCACGTCGAACGGCGCATCGAACGGGATCTGCAGCGCTTTGCCGATATCCGTCAACTGCGCGAGCTGCTCGAGGAGGCGCGGCGCGAGGAGCCGCCCGGGCGACGGTCCCGGACACGAAGCCGCCGCCGCTGAGCTGAGCCGCCGAGGAGCGGCGCGTCTGCGCCGCGGACGCGCGAGCTCAGCGGGTCCGCACTGCCGTTCAGCGAGCGGCTCCGGCGCAGCGTGCGACGGTTCACGCCAATGCGCTGCACGCAGACGGTGTTGCTGCAATACGGTATCGCGAGCGCCTCGGCCCTGGCGCGCCACTCATGCGCCCGGCACTGATGGGGTGCCGTCGTTCGGCTCCTGGGCCAGCAACTGCGCGAGGCTGCGCAACGCATCGCCCACGGGGATGACGCGGATGCCCTCGATGGCGAGTGGCTGTTTGCCGCCGTACAGCAGGATGCACGATGTTTCCGGGTAATCCTTGCGGAATTCCTTCAGTGCCCGCAGGTCGGCCGGATGGACGGCCGTGGAGCGCTTGACCTCGAACGCGAGCAGGCCGCGCGGGCCGTAGAGAACGAAGTCGACTTCCAGACCATGTTTCGTTCTCCACAAATGAATGTCATAACCGAACGCATGGTTGTCGTTCACGGCGCGCAGTTCCTGCAGAACCAAGGTTTCGAGCGCCGGACCGTCTATTTCGGCAGCCGAATCGAGCGGCCCGGTGGGCCGGATGGCGCGGAACACGCCGGCATCGAAGTAGTAGAACTTGCAGTGGTTGATGAGCTGCCGTTTCGCCCGCCGCGTGAACACCGGCAGGCGGACCGCGATCAGCAGATGTTCGAGGATCGAGAAATAGCTTTCGGCGACCGCGCGCTGAATATGCGCGTCGCGCGCAACGTCACTGACGTTCACAACGGCGCCTTGCGAAAAGCTTGCGGCCTCCAGAAATCGGCAGAATTAACCGATGTTGCGCGTCAATCCCTCTTGCAGGACCTCCTCACGCAGATAGGTTTGTACGTAATCACGCAGATACCGGGCAGGGTCCGGCTCGCTGAAGCGCGCCGGCAGGTGACCGAGTTGCAGCGAGTCTGCCAAAACGAACGATTCACCCTGCTCGCAGGCGGTCAGCGGGTGCATGTGGTAGGTCAGCGCGCGCCCTGCGAGGAGATTGACGGCATCGCGCCGCAGTGTGTGCGCGCTCGAGCCCGTCAAGATGAACTAATGCCCCTGCGACTCGATCAGGTCGTGCACTTCGTTCAACAGTTCCGGGACGCGCTGGATCTCATCGATCACGATCCAGTCGGAGAACTGTTGGGGGATGAAGGAGCGCAGATGCGCCGGGTTGGCCGCGAGCGGCAGATAGAAGTCCGAGCGCACGAGGTTGACGAACAGCGCATCCGGAACGCTTTGCGTAAGCCACGTTGTCTTGCCGCTCCCGCGCGGGCCGAACAGGAAGAAGCTCTTGCGGTGCTGCAGAGGAATCTGGAGTTCGCGCTTGAACATGAATGCGACGCCGCATCGAAATGCACCGAATCTAAGCGGCGCTTCGGCCTTATCAAAGGCATAAACTGAGAAACAGCCGCGTTTTTTCAGTTCCCAGCCGCAAAATGGCCGATTACCGGGGCGCGCTGCGCAGTGGTGGGCGCCAGGCACCGGCGTGGGGACTATTCGATCCCGAGCTTCTTGATCCGGTAGCGCAGCGCCCGGAAGCTCATGCCGAGGAGCTTCGCGGCGGCGGTCTTGTTGTAGCGGGTCTTCTCCAGCGCCTGCAGGATGGCGCTGCGCTCGATGCCTTCCAGGTGATCCCCGAGCGCCCCGGGCGCATCGTGCTCGATGGGCGCGATGGGCGGCGCCGATGGGCGCGCGGCCGAGCGCAGCTTGATGTGCTCGGCCGTGATCATGCCGCCGAGGCACAGGGTGAGCGCCCGTTCCAGCACATTCTCGAGCTCGCGCACGTTGCCGGGGAACGGATACGCGGTGAGCTGCGCGAGCGCATCCTCCGCAATGCGTGGCGGGGTGCCATTGAGGCGCCGCCCGAGCCGCGCGAGCACCGCCCGGGCGATGTCCGGGATGTCCTCCGGCCGCTCGCGGAGCGAGGGCACGTGCAGCTCGATCACGTTGATGCGGTAGAAGAGGTCCTCGCGGAACTGTCGCTGCGCGACGAGCTCCGCCAGGCTCTTGTGCGTGGCGGAGAGAATCCGCACGTCGACCTTTTCTTCCTGCGACTCCCCGACCGGCCGGACGGTCTTCTCCTGCACCACACGCAGCAGTTTCACCTGCATGTGCAGCGGCAGGTCGGCGACTTCATCGAGAAACAGCGTGCCACCCTCGGCGGCCTGCACCAGGCCCTTCTTGTCGGCCACCGCGCCGGTGAAGCTGCCGCGCCTGTGGCCGAAAAACTCGCTTTCCATCAGCTCCGTCGGGATGGCCCCGCAGTTGACGGCGACGAACGCACCCGCGCGGCGCGCGCCGGATTCGTGGATGAGGCGGGCGACCAGCTCCTTGCCGGTGCCGGACTCCCCGGAGATGTGCACCGGCGCCTCGCTGCGCGCGACGCGCGAGACCAGCTCGCGCAGCTGCTGCATGGGCGGGGAGTGGCCGATGAGCCGGGCCTTGCCCGGCTCGGGCGCCTCCTGCGGCACCGCCGCCGCGGCGCTGAGCCGGATGGCGTTGTCGACGAGCTTGCGCAGCACCCCGAGGTCGAGGGGCTTTGAGACGAAATCGAACGCGCCGAGCTTCAGTGCCCGCACCGCCGACTCGACGTTGCCGTGCGCGGTGATCACCGCGACCGGCAGCTGAGCGCGGTTCTGCTGGATCCAGGCGACGAGGTCCAGGCCGTCACCGTCCGGCAAGCGCAGGTCCGTGAGGCACAGGTCGAACGGTTCGCCCTTGAGGAGCTTCTGGGCCGTGCCCACGTCGGGCGCGGTCCGGGTGCGCAGGTTCATGCGGCGCAGCGTGAGGCTGAGCAGTTCCAGAAGGTCCGGCTCGTCGTCCACGATCAGCACCGTCGGCCGGACGGCCTCGGCGCGCGCAGCAGTCTGGCTTGCGCTCAAGTCTCGATCTCCCCTCTCCAGCGGCTCAGGTCCGCGAATACCAACCGAAAAATGCTACCGCCGCCGTGACGCGCCTCATAGAGCAGCGTTGCGCCGTTCGCCTGCGCGAGCTCCCGGGCCAGAAACAGGCCCAGGCCCGTGCCCTGCCCGCCGCTGAAGAACGGCTCGAAGATCCGCTCGATGTGCTCGCTCGGCACCCCGGGCCCCCGGTCGGCCACCTCGAGGTAGGGTCGCTGGCTGCCCTTGTGCCGGCCGCAGCGGAGCTCGACCGTCCCGGCACGCTCCGCGAGGCCGTAACGCAGGGCATTCTCGCAGAGATTCCACACGATCTGGCGCAGCTGCGCCGGGTCGAAGCGGATTTCGAGCGGCTCCTCTGCCACGGCGAGGCGCAGCTGCTCGGCCGGCCGCTCCATGGTCTCGCAGAACTCCTGGGCGAACGCTGCGCTCCAGGGCGCGAGTTCGAGCCGCTCGGCGCGGGCAGCCTCGCGCCGCGAGAGGCGCAGCACACTGTCGATGATGCGGCTGACCCGCTCGGCGTGGCTGCGCATGATCTCCGTCAGGCGCCGGTCCTCGGGCGCCAAGTGGGGCGATTCCCCGAGCAGCTGTCCGGCGTGGCTCATGGCCCCGACGGGGTTGCGGATCTCGTGGGCGATGCTGGCCGAGAGCCGTCCCAGCGCGGCGAGCTTGGACTGCTGCACCTTCTCGGCGAGCAGGCTCGTGTCCTCGAGAAACACCAGCACCGGCGCTGGGCTCGCCTCCCCGAGTGAGGCGAAGTGCGCGCGGATCTCGCGCGATCCATCCGGGCCGGCGAAGGTGGGGTCCTCGGCCGGGAACAGTCCGGTGCTGTCGGTGCTCTGCCGCCAGCGGCACAGCAGCTTGCGCAGGTCCGGGCAGACCGCCTCGAGCGGCGCGTCCGCCCGCGCCGCCTCTGCCCCGAGCAGCCGCGCCGCCGACTCGTTGATCAGGCGGATGCGGTCCTCCGGATCGACCACCAGAATGCTCTCGCGCAGGTGGCGCACGATGTACTGGGAGAGCTGCGCCAGGTTCGCCAGATCGATCTCCTGGCGGCGCACCGTCGCCTCGCTGGCGCGCAACCGGTCGGCGAGCGGCCAGGCCGACAGCGCAATGGCGAACAGCACCACACCCAGCATGCCGGCGGTGGCGAACCCGGCCGGCTGCGCCGAGCGCAGCCCGATGAAGAACTGCGGCACCAGCACCGCGAGCGTCGCCCCGGCAGCGATCAGCAGCGCCTCACGACGGTCGGCGAGCAGGGTGAGGGCCAGCACCGGCAGCGTCAGCAGGATGCCAAGGCCGCTCGCAACGCCCCCGGTGGCGTAGAGGATGAGCGCGATGGCCACGGAGTCGAGCAGCGAATTCGCAAGCGGCGCGAGGAGCGGTTCGCTGCCGCGCAGGCGCTGGCGGATGATCAGTGCGAGCGCCGCGCCGAAATACCCGCCGCAGGTGCTCACGAACAGGCCCCGGTGCATCACCGGCAGGTACGGTGTCTCCGCGAACACCAGCACCCCGAGCAGCACCGTCGGCACCAGCAGCCGGTACACGTTGAGCCAGCCGGACACGCGGCGGGCCAGGTCGGAGGGAACGGTGGAGGCGGTCGCGGCGCTGGCCGGCATGGGCGATGCGAACGGGGTTGAAGACCGACGGGGACTGTAGCACTGCCTCGCGCGCCGCGGAGCGAAGGGCGTCGCAGGACGAGCCGGCCGATTTAGCCTGATTTATTGGCGGTGCCCGGGGATTTTGGCGACAATCTCCGGCTTTCCGCCCTCGGCCAGGATATCAAGAGCAACCCATGAATCTGCACGAGTATCAAGCCAAAGAGATATTCCGCCAATACGGCATTCCAGTGCCGGCCGGTCGCCCCGCCAGTACCCCCGATGAGGCCGTGGCCGCCGCCAAGGCCCTGGGCGGCTCGGTGTGGGTCGTCAAGGCCCAGGTGCATGCCGGCGGACGTGGCAAGGCCGGCGGCGTGAAGCTCGCGCGCGATCTCGATGCGGTGCGCAGCGCCGCGCAGGCGATGCTCGGCACGCGGCTCGCGACCAAGCAGACCGGACCGGAGGGGCTGCCGGTCGAGAAGGTCTACATCGAGAGCGGATCTGAGATCGCCCGCGAAATCTACCTGTCCCTGACCCTGAACCGCGAGAAGGGGCGCATTGCGCTCATCGCCTCCTCGGCGGGCGGCATGGAGATCGAGGAGGTCGCCGAGAAGACCCCCGAGCAGATCCTCTCCGTCACGGTGCACCCGGCGGCCGGACTTCAGCCCTTTCAGGCGCGCCAGCTCGCCTTCGGCCTGGGCTTGAGCGGCGATCAGATCAAGCAGTTCCAGCACATCGCCCTCGCCCTCTACAAGCTTTATCTGGAGCAGGACGCGAGCCTGCTCGAGATCAACCCGCTGATCGTGACCCGCTCCGGAGCGCTGATGGCGCTCGATGCGAAGTTCAACATCGACGCCAACGCCGTGTTCCGCCATCCGGATCTCGCCAAGCTGCGCGATGCGAACCAGGAGGACCCGATGGAGCGGCGCGCCAGTGAGCACGAGCTCAACTACGTCTCCCTCGACGGGGACATTGCGTGCATGGTCAACGGCGCCGGGCTCGCCATGGCGACCATGGACCTGATCAAGCTGCACGGCGGGCAGCCGGCCAACTTCCTCGATGTCGGCGGCGGAGCGACCAGCGAGCGCGTCACGCATGCGTTCCAGCTCATCCTCTCGAACCCCAAGGTGCGCGCCGTGCTGGTCAATATCTTCGGCGGCATCGTGCGTTGCGACATGATCGCAGACGGGGTCGTCAACGCCGTGAAGAACGTCGGAGTGAAGGTTCCTGTGGTCGTACGGCTCGAAGGCACCAATGCCGATAAGGCGCGCGAGGTGCTCTCCGGCAGCGGCCTGACCATCACGCCGGCCACCGATCTGACCGACGCGGCGCGTAAGGTCGTGGCGCTTGCCGCCGGCAGTGCGGCGTAAGCCGCGCGTTAGAACAAGAGTAAGGGTTTCGACGCATGAGCATTCTGGTCAACAAGCAAACCAAGGTGATCTGCCAGGGATTCACCGGCAAGCAAGGGACGTTCCACTCCGAGCAGGCCCTCGCTTACGGCACTCAGCTCGTCGGCGGCGTAACGCCCGGGCGCGGCGGGGAGAAACATCTCGGCCTGCCCGTGTTCGACACCGTCCAGGAGGCGGTGCGCGAGACGGGTGCGACCGCGAGCATGATCTACGTGCCGGCCGCGGGTGCTGCAGACGCGATCCTGGAGGCGGCCGACGCGGGCATCGAGCTCGCGGTGTGCATCACCGAGGGTGTACCGGTCAACGACATGGTGCGGGTCAAGGCGGCACTTGCCGGCTCACCGACGCGGCTCGTCGGTCCGAACTGCCCCGGGGTCATCACTCCGGATGAGTGCAAGATCGGCATCATGCCCGGCTTCATTCACAAGAAAGGCGCCGTGGGCATCGTGTCGCGCTCCGGCACGCTGACCTACGAGGCCGTCTATCAGACCACGCGCATCGGTCTCGGCCAGAGCACCTGCGTCGGCATCGGCGGCGACCCCGTGCGCGGCCTGAACTTCGTCGACGTGCTCGAGCTGTTCGAGCGCGATCCGGGCACCGAGGGAATCATCCTGGTCGGTGAGATCGGCGGCAGCGATGAGGAGGCCGCGGCCCGCTACATTCACCGCTTCGTCAGCAAGCCGGTGGTGGCCTACATCGCCGGGGTGACCGCACCGCCGGGCAAGCGCATGGGCCATGCCGGCGCGATCGTCGCCGGCGGCAAGGGCACGGCGGCGGACAAGTACGCGGCGTTCGAGGCCGCGGGCGTGCGCACCGTCAAGTCGCCTGCCGAGCTCGGCAGCGCCATGAATGAACTGCTGCGCCGCCGCCGCGCGCGCGCCGCGTCCCGCTCCGCGAAGCCGGCCGGGCGGCCGGCGCCGCTGGCGGGTGTGAAGAGCCCCGCGCGCAAGGGGGCCAAGCCCGCAGCCGCGAAGATCGCCCGTAAGGCGGTCAAGAAGCCGCTGAAGAAGGCGGTCAAGAAGGCTGCCCGGCCGGTGCGCAAGAGCGCGACGGCTGGCGTCCGTAAGAGCGCGGGCCAGACGCGCGCCGCGCGCCGGTCCGCGCGGGCCTCGGCGGCCCGCGGCAGACGCCGGCAGCGCTGACCGGCACCCCAGGGAGGCTCATGAGTGAGTCTCTGCGCGTTGCCCTGGCGCAGCTCGACCTGCTGGTCGGGGACGTCCAGGGCAATCTGACGCACATCGTGCGCGCCGCCCGGCTCGCTCAGCAGGAGCACCGGGCGGACCTCGTGCTGTTTGCTGAACTGGCGCTCTCGGGGTACCCCCCGGAGGATCTGCTGTTCCATCGCGGCTTTCGCGTGCAGATCGACCGGGCGCTCGAGCAGGTGCGCCGCGAGGTGCCTGCCGGCCACCTGATCGTGGGGTTCCCCGAGTATGCCGCGGCCGGGATCGCCAATGCCGCGGCGGTGATCGCCGAGGGGCGCGTCGCGGCGGTGCACCGCAAGGCCGAACTGCCCAACTACAAGGTCTTCGACGAGAAGCGCTATTTCCACGCGGGCACCGAGCCGACGGTCCTCGCAATCAAGGGCTTTCGCGTCGGGGTGCTGATCTGCGAGGACATCTGGGTGGCCGAGCCCGCGCGCCGCGCCCGTCGCGCCGGCGCGGAGCTGCTGGTGGTGATCAACGCGTCCCCGTACGAGCGCTTCAAGCAGCGCGAGCGCGAGCAGATCGCTCGGGCCCGTGTCACCGACGTCGGACTGCCGATGGCGTACGTGAACACGCTCGGTGGCCAGGACGAGCTGGTGTTCGACGGCAACTCGTTCGTCATGGATGCGAACGGCACGGTGGTCATGCGCGCGCCCCCCTTCGAGGAAGGCGTCTACTGTGCCGACTTCGTCCGCGAATCGGGTACGGTCGTGCCGAGGCCGGGCGTGATTGCGCCCGAGCTGAGCGAGGAGGCGAGCGTCTACGGCGCGCTGGTGCTCGGAGTGCGCGACTACGTCAACAAACACGGTTTTCCGGGTGTCGTGATGGGTCTGTCCGGCGGCATCGACTCGGCGCTGACGCTGGCGATCGCCGTCGACGCTCTCGGTGCCGACCGGGTGCACGCGGTGATGATGCCCTCGCGGTATACGGCGCAGATGAGCCTCACCGATGCGGCCGAGGAGGCGAAGCTGCTCGGCGTCAAATACAGCGTTCTGTCGATCGAGAGCATGTTCGCAGCGACGCTCTCGACGCTGGCGGCGGAGTTCGCGGGGCTGCCCCCCGACACCGCCGAGGAGAACATCCAGTCGCGTTGCCGCATGCTGCTGTTGATGGGCCTGTCGAACAAGACCGGCCGCATGCTGCTCACGACCGGGAACAAGAGCGAGATGGCCGTTGGTTACGCCACGCTCTACGGCGACATGGCGGGCGGCTTCGCGCCCATCAAGGACTGCAGCAAACTGCTTGTCTACCGTCTCGCCGCCTACCGCAACAGCATCCATCCGGTGATCCCGCAGCGGGTGATCGAGCGGCCGCCGTCAGCGGAGCTGCGCTACGGGCAGAAGGACTCCGACAGCTTGCCGCCCTATGAGGTGCTCGATCCGATCCTTGCGGCATTCATCGAAGAGGACCTGTCGGTCGATGAGATCGCCGCGCGCGGCTTCGACCGGGTGACCGTCGGGCGGGTGCTCGATCTGGTCAAGCGCAACGAATACAAGCGCCGCCAGGCGCCGCCCGGAGTGCGGGTCAGCCGCCGGGCGTTCGGGCGCGACTGGCGTTACCCGATCACCAACGGCTATCGCCGCTGATCCGGCCCGTCATACCGCGCGCAGCCGGGGCGGCATGCCTCGGGAGGCTCAGATGCCAGTTCGAATTCGGCCTCCTCACGGCGGCGCCGTCGGGTGAGGGCACCTTTCAGCAGGGTGCTCCTGCCTCCTGGGGGCGGCAAAAATTCGGTCCTTCACCCAATTCCGGGGAACGCGGCGCGGATTTCGAGGAAGAAGTACCGGTCATCACGGCACCCGTAGGCCATGCGCTTGATGACCTTGATCTTGTTGTGGATGCCCTCAAGCACGCTGGTGTGTAGCCGATGGCGGCAGTGCGCCAGCAGTCCTGGCAGGCAGCCGCGTAGTCTTCGCGCAAAGGCCTTCAGCGCTTCGATGCGACTGCGCATCGCACGGCGGTACCAGCCGTTCCCAGAGCGCTGGGCAGGTGAAACCGGTCTGAGCCCGGATTGGGGCCGCGTGACTGACCAGTGTCGAGAGGCAAGCGGCCTTGAGCTTGCAGGGCTCCCGGTGGCGCTGCGCCAGCTGCTCGCGCAGCTGCGGGATCTCTCTCGGCTCGCCGCCGGCGCAGGGATTTCAAGATCGGAA
>JAKAYU010000312.1 GCA_021809525.1 Pseudomonadota bacterium
TCGATCTGCTGCAGATCGACAGCGCGCGGGTCGGCGGTGTCAACGAGAACCTGGCCCTCCTCCTGATGGCCGCGAAGTTACGGGTGCGTGTCTTTCCGCACGCGGGTGGCGTCGGGCTCTGCGAACCGGTTCAGCACCTCGCCATGGCCGATTACGTCGCGATCAGCGGCCGGATGGACGAGCGGGCCATCGCGTACGTCGAGCATCTGCACGAGCATTCCGTCGATCCCCTCGAGGTGCGCCAAGGCCGCTACCGCGCGCCCTCGGCCGCCGGCTTCTCCGCACAGATGCGCCCCGAAACACTCACCCGCTACCGATTCCCCGCGGGCGCCGCGTGGCCACCAATCGCCCGGCCCGCGCCGCTCAAGACGCGGTGAGTTCCTGCTTCAGCGCCATCAGCCGGGCGCGGATCGCCTCGCGCGCGGTGCGAAAGCGCCCCAGGAGTTGCTCCGGTGCGAGCGCCGGATCCTCGCTCGCCGGATCATCGATCGGCCAGTGCAGACGGCGCACCCGGCCCGGCAGCACCGGACAGACCTCCTCGGCACACAGTGTCACCACCAGATCGATCTCGGTCGGATCGATCTCGCTCACCGACTTCGAGCGATGCCCCGTGATGTCGATGCCGACCTCGCGCATCGCCTCGATCGCGTAGGGATTGACGCGCGAGGGGCGCGAGCCGGCGCTGAACACCTCGCTCGGGTGCAGCAGCTGGCGCGCCAGCCCTTCGGCCATCTGACTGCGGGCCGAGTTGGCCACGCACAGAAACAGAATCCGCATCAGCGCAACTCCCTCATCGTGCAGTTCGCTGCGCGGCGGCGCACCGCCCCGCCGCGCTCGTACCAAGCGCGCGTCGCGCGCGTCAGCGCCACCACCGACAGCATGACCGGCACCTCGACCAGCACGCCGACCACCGTGGCGAGCGCCGCGCCCGAGCCAAGCCCGAACAGACTGATCGCGGCCGCCACGGCCAGCTCGAAGAAATTGCTCGCGCCGATCAGCGCCGAGGGTGCCGCCACACAGTGCGATTCACCGACGAAGCGGTTCAGCAGATAGGCGAGCGCGGCGTTGAAGTAGACCTGGATCACGATCGGCACGGCGATCACCCCGATCACGAGCGGCGCGGCGAGGATGCGCTCGCCCTGGAACCCGAACAGCAGGACCAGCGTCGCCAGCAGCGCGGTGAGCGAGAGCGGATGGACGCGCCGCAGCGTCTGCTCGAGACGCTGCGGCCCGCCTGCCGCGAGCAGTGCGCGGCGCAGTGCCTGCGCGAACAGCACGGGCGCCACGATATACAGCGTCACCGACAGCAGCAGCGTGTGCCAGGGCACCGTGATCGCCGCCACGCCGAGCAGCACCCCGACGATGGGCGCAAACGCAAACACCATGATGCTGTCGTTCAGTGCCACCTGCGTCAGGGTGAAATTCGGCTCCCCGCCGGCAAGATGACTCCACACGAACACCATGGCCGTACACGGCGCGGCCGCGAGCAGGATCAACCCGGCAATGGTGCTGTCGATCTGACCGGCCGGCAGCCACGCGCGCAGCACGTGCTCGAGGAACAGCCAACCGAGCAACGCCATGGAGAAGGGCTTGACCCCCCAGTTGATGAACAGCGTCACGCCCATGCCGCGCCAGTGCTCGCGCACCGCCGCGAGCGCCGTGAAGTCGACCTTCATCAGCATCGGCACGATCATCAGCCAGATGAGCGCCGCCACCGGGAAGTTGACCTCGGCAAGCTCGAGCGCCGCCACGTGCTCGAACACGCCGGGGACGATCCGCCCGGCGAGGATGCCGGCCACCATGCACAGCACCACCCAGACGGTCAGATAGCGGTCGAAGCGGGACATCTCAGCGCCTCACCGGGGCCGGTGCACAGGCCGGTGCGCACGCCGGGCCACACGGCGCGTGCGCCGCCGGCACCCCCAGCGTGCAGCACTTGGCGGTGAGGAATTCGATCAGGGTATTCATGCGGGTGAAGTTCGGGCTGTAGTAAAGATGCCGACCGGCACGGCGGCTCGAGACGAGCTCGGCGGCCATGAGTGCCTTCAGATGAAATGACAGCGTCGGCGCCGGGACGCGCAGACGCCGCGCCAGCTCCCCGGGCGTGAAGCCCTCCGGTCCGCGCCGCACCAGCAGCCGGTAGAGCGCGAGCCGCGGCTCGGAGGCCAGCGCACCGCATACGGCAATCGCGTCTTCTGCTTTCATAATTCCAATCTTATCGAAACATCACGCGTACGGGAAGCCCCGGCGTCGGCGCCCGATCTGCGCATGACATCTGTCACCCCCGCCCCCTGACAGCCGGCACTGCCGGGCCGTGGCGCGCTGCGCCACGCTCTCGGCACCTGCTCAGCGCCCCTCGGAGCGACGCGATGCGCCCAGCCGACCGTCCGACCCCGCGCGCAGCACCCGCGCCGCCCGCGGCCGTGCCTGCGCTGAGCAAGCGCGTCGGTGCGCATCGGGCGCTCGATCGGTTCTCCCGGGCGCTCTACGGCGGGCAGATCAGCGCGCTGCTCGGACCGCACGGTGCCGGCAAGCGCAATGCCGGGGCGGGCCTGATCCACCTGATCTATCTGCCGCTGTGCCTGGTCTCCGGGTGCTGGATTCCGCTGGCCGAGCTGCCCCCGTGGAGGCAGCGCATCGCTCCGTTCCTGCCCACCTACCACCTCGCCCAGCGCGCACTCACCGTGTTCCGCTTCGCCCCGCGCACCGAGGCCCTCACCCATTGGCAGGTGCTCACCGGCTTCGGCGCGTTGATGTTCGCCG
>JAKAYU010000313.1 GCA_021809525.1 Pseudomonadota bacterium
CAGGGTCGCGCGATCGACCGCCTGCACGAGCCCATCGAAGCGCTGCTCGGCCGCGGTGCGCTCGAACTCGACACGCACCGAGGCGAGCGGCGCAGCGCTCGAGCGCGGCCGGGGCGCATGCTTGGCGCTGCAGGCCGCCAGTGCACCAGCTGCAGCACATGCCGCGGCAAGCGCCAGAAGTCCACGTCGGTTCATCGTGCACTCCGCTCGGCTTAGAACGCCGCGCCGGGCTTGACGCCGAAACGCTTGAGAATCCTCGCCAGCGGGCAGAAGCCCGTGAAGGCGGACTGCAGCATGTTCGTGCCGACGAACGCGGGCACGAGCAGCCACCAGGGGCTCGCGAGCCACGCCAACAGCACACCGATCAACACGAAGCTGCCTGCAAAGGCAAATACCAACCGATCGACTGACATGGCTTTCTCCCAGAAAAAGCGCCGGCTCGGACCATCCGGTCGGACGCTATTATATTAGCAACGTCTAATTTAGCAAGTGGTAATTTCTTGCACGATGGTTTAGACTGCGTTGCGCATGCGAACGCCGCAGCCATCCGTACCGAGAAGCCGCAAGCCCGCAGCGCTGGCGGGCGGCTCGCTGCTGCACGCCGCCCGCGACATGCAGCCACATTGCCTTGAGGCGGCCGGCATGCTGCGCGCACTGGCCAACGAACAGCGCCTCATGATCCTGTGCCATCTCGTGCCTCAGTCCCTGTCGGTCGGTCAGCTGAACGAGCGGGTGAATCTCAGCCAATCCGCCCTCTCGCAACACCTGGCGGTGCTGCGCAAGGCGGGCATGGTGCGCACCGAGCGCCAGTCGCAGACGGTCCACTACTCGCTCGCGCCGGGCATCGTCACGCGCCTGCTGGGAGTCCTGCACGACGAATTTTGCGGCGTCTGACCCCCCGTGATTCAATACGCGGTTTCCACCGCAGATTTCTCCAAACCGATGCCCGGACTGTTCGACTCGCTGCAGGTCGGCGAGCTGCTTCTGCCGAACCGTATCGTCATGGCGCCGCTGACGCGCAGCCGTGCCGGCGCCGAGCGCGTCCCGAACGCGCTGATGTGCGAGTACTACCGCCAGCGCGCCTCGGCGGGCCTGATCCTCTCCGAAGCCACCGTGGTCACCCCGATGGGCGTGGGCTATGCCGATACCCCGGGCATCTGGTCGGATGAACAGGTTCGGGGCTGGAGGCAGGTCACACGCGCCGTGCATGCCGAGGGCGGGCGGATCTTCCTGCAGCTCTGGCACGTCGGTCGGGTGTCTCATCCGATCTTCTTAGGCGGTGAGCTCCCCGTCGCCCCGAGCGCCATCGCGCCCGCGGGTCACGTCAGTCTCGTGCGCCCGCAGACCCCTTACGCGGTGCCGCGCGCGCTCGGACGCGAGGAAATCGCGGGGATCATTGCGGCGTTCGCCCACGGCGCCGAGAACGCCGAGCGCGCCGGATTCGACGGCGTAGAGCTGCACGGCGCCAACGGCTATCTGCTCGATCAGTTTCTGCAGGACGGCGCCAACCGGCGCGACGATGACTACGGCGGTGCACTCGAGAACCGCGCCCGGCTGCTGCTCGAGGTCACCGACGCGGCGATCAAGGTATGGGGCGCAGGCCGGGTCGGTGTGCACCTCGCGCCGCGGGGCGATGCGCACTCCATGGGCGACTCGGACCGTGCCGCGACCTTCGGCTACGTGGTTCGCGAGCTCTCGCGGCGCGGGATTGCATTCGTGTTCGCGCGTGAGCATCCCGATGGCGAGCGCATCGGCCCGCAGCTGAAGCGTGCATTCAATGGCGTCTACATTGCCAACGAGAAGCTCACGCTCGAGAGCGCCACACGGCTGCTCGAGCGCAACGAAGCCGACGCAGTGGCCTTCGGCAAGCTCTTCATCGCCAATCCGGATCTGGTGGAGCGGCTGCGCACCGGCGCCCCGCTGAACGAGCCGCGGGCGGATTTATTCTACCGCGGCGGCCCGGCCGGCTACACCGATTACCCGGCACTCTCCTGCGAAGCGGCTCCGCGCCGCAAGGCCTGAACGCCCTCAGCCGAAGCTGAAGCAGGAGTAGGCCTTCCCGCCGATCCGGCCGCGGAACGTGGCACGACCCGGATCCTCCCCGGCGGCGCCGACCGCCACCATCATCGGAATCAGGTGCTCCTCGCGCGGGTGGCAGGCGCGCGCATTGGGCGCGTGGCGCCAATCGATGAGCCGAGCGCGGCGCGCGGCCGGATCGACCGCCGTGGCAGTCTCGTTCAGCCAAGCGTCGAACGCTACCGAACCGCCATCCCCGCCATCGAATATGGCGCGAAGATTATGGTAACTGCTGCCGCTGCCGATGATGAGAACCTCCTCGGCACGCAGCGGCGCCAGCGCCGCGCCGATCGCCAGGTGACGCTCGGGGTCGAGGCTGCCCTCGAGCGAGAGCATGACCACGGGGATACGCGCCGCGGGATCGGCGATGAGCATCGGCACGAACACGCCATGATCGAAGCCGCGCACAGCGTCGGTGCCGGCCGCAATGCCGGCCGCCCCGAGCAGTCCGCGCACCCGTTCGGCCAGCTGCGGCTCGCCCGGCGCGGGGTAGCTCAGGCGATACGTGTGCGGCGGGAAGCCATAGTAGTCGAACAGCATCCCGGGGGCCGGGGCGGTGCTCACCGTCGGCGCGGCCTGCTCCCAGTGCGCCGAGACCATCACGACGGCCCGCGGTCGAGCCGGCAGGCCGCCGATCAGCGCGGACAGATAGTCCCGCAGCCCGTCATAGGCGT
>JAKAYU010000314.1 GCA_021809525.1 Pseudomonadota bacterium
GCGGGATCAGGCCGGCCGCGCGGGCGGTGTGTTCGCTGTGATGGTCATGCCGCGGTATATCCGGATCTCCCAAGGAGCCAATTGCATGCATTTTGGGGACTTCAAGCGCATGGGCGACCCGCCCGATCAGGCGGCCGCGGCACGTGATCGGCGGGACACTCATGTACTTGGATCCGCAGATCGTTATCGGCAATGCCCGATAGAGCCCCAAGATCCGGCGGGCGTGCCGCGGCGATCGGCTCCGGGCCGTCGCGACGAAGCGCTGCCGGCGCGCGGATTGCCCCCTAGAGCGCGCATCGGGCAAAGTTCCTCCGTACCACTCGGGGCTGGACGGTGCATGGGTGCAACAGACATGAACCGCCTGGCGCCGGCGCTCACCCAGCGCGACAGCTGCGCAAGCGCTCCCGCGCGCTCCGCACACCGCGCTGAGAGGCTCTGCCGCAGCACCGCCCGGAACCCTAGGCGCTTGGCCGGTATGTTCACGCTCTTCCTGCTCGTTTCTGCGGCAGTGCACGCCCGCCCCTACAACAGGCGATATCCCCCTCCACCCGCGCGCGACGACGTCACGATCTCCAATGGCGGGCTGTCTGTCACCTTCAATACCGCCTGGGGTGCCGCCGTGGTGGCGATCAGGAATCGACGTATCGCCAAAGGATTGAACTTGGTAGATACGCATGATGTGGGGCGCGAGCTGCAGGTCGATCAATTCCTGAGCTGGCGGATACATGGTCAGCGCAGCCTGCTCAGCAATCCCACGCAAGCTGGAGCGCAAGGGCACCAGCGATTCTATCAACATCCTCACGGCGTCTTGCATCCGCAGGTGGGAAGCCCGGTCGTGCACTGGCGAGCGAGTCGGAATCACTTCCATGCACTGATCCATCCGCTCGATTACGACACCGGAAAGCCGGCCAGTTGGGTATATGTCGAGAATGTCGCAATAAGCCCAACGGGGGTCGCCCATTTCCAGTTCGAGTTTCATAACCATGAGCCCAGGGCGTACTTGTTGCAATCCGAGGTTCCCACGCTGTATTCGGACCGGACCGATGAATTTATGTTCCCTTTGGTTTCCCCATTCGGGCATGCCGGCGCTATTCTGCGCGGGCGAGAGGTTGCGAAATGGCCAGTCGCAACGGCACTGGCACACCACTGGCCCGGTGGTCATTTGATCTCCAAGGGCTGGATCGCGAACATCGATGCTCGAGATGACATCGGGATCTTCTACACCACCCCGGTCGGTTTGCCGGAAACCTACGGTGTATTTCCTAAGGCGGCGGTTCGCGGCAGAGATCCCCTCGGAAAATCGAACGTTACGATGGGCAGGGGCCGGATCAGTTATCCGGGAGAGGTGTATTGCATTGAGTTCTCAGTACTGGTAAGCACCCCGCGCAATGGGCCGGCTCTCATCTCCAGACAACCGCCCGCGGTCTTGAGAATCGTACGAAACCGTCCACCAGCGCTTTCCAGCTCGGTGCGGACGCGCACCGGCATCTTACGTGTTCAAGGCGGGCAACCGGCGGGCGCTGATTATTGCCCCGCTCCGTTTTGAGTAAGGGCCGGTACGCCGGCGGCTGCCAGGACTGACCTGTGCCCGAGTTGGAGCAACCCAGCTATCTGACTCGTCCAGCTGCTCGTTCGAATTCGCGTCGCGATAACCGTATCGGTGGGCGGGATGCGCTCCTCGGGCGGCTATCACGCAGATATGTGGGCGGCCACGCCGCAGCGCGCGAACTGCAGACAGACCCCGTCTTTGTTTGCGATGCGCCGCTGCTCGAGGCAGCTGCGCAGACAATTGGTGGGCGGTACTGGGATCGAACCAGTGGCCCCTGCCGTGTGAAAGCAGTGCTCTACCGCTGAGCTAACCGCCCATCCCTCGAGGGAGCGCAAGTCTAGCGACGAAGCCCGCTGGACGCAACGACCGGGCCGCCGGCAGCCCCTGGCGGATTCCACCACCGCAGTGAGACGGGCGTCACACTCATCCCGCGCAATGCGACTCAAGTCGCGCCCCGGGACCGTCGATACAAAGGAAGAGACGAACGTCGCCCCCTGCCGGATGGGCGGCCTAGGGGTTCATTGCGACTATGTCTGCGACCGCCGCGCTGCAAGCCATCGACTCGGTGCTGATTGTCGACGATAGCGGCGTGCAGCGCAGCATCGGCGCGGCGCTGTGCCGGGAGCTGCGGATCCGTCAAGTTCATCAGGCCGAGGACGGCATCGCGGCGCTCGCCGTGCTCGACTCGCTACCGGCCCCACCGGATTTGCTGATCGTGGATCTGGAGATGCCGAACATGGACGGTCCGGAGCTGCTGGCGGCCCTCTCGTCTCGGCATCTGCGCTCCGCGGTCATCGTCGCCTCCTCGCGCGAGAGCTCACTGCGCCATTCCGTCGAGGACATGGGCACGGCCCTGGGACTGCGCATTCTCGGCAGTCTGCCGAAGCCCCTGACCCAAGCGGGCCTCGGCACGCTGCTGCAGCGCCAGCCGGGGGATGCGCCTGCCGCCGGCGATGCCGGCGATGCCGCCCCGGTCGACCCTGAGGAGCTGCGCGGGGCGATCGAGCGCAACGAGATCATCGTGTTCTACCATCCACAGGTCGAGATCGGCACGTGCCGCGTGCGGGGTCTGGAAGCCCTCGCCCGCTGGCATCACCCGCGGCTCGGGTGGATTCCCCCCGATGCGTTCATTCCGGTCGCCGAGCAGCACGGGCTCATTCACGCCCTGACGCTGCGCGTGATGAGATCG
>JAKAYU010000002.1 GCA_021809525.1 Pseudomonadota bacterium
GTTGAGCAGCACCGTGTGGCCGAGGTGCAGATCCGGCGCGGTCGGATCGAACCCCGCCTTCACGCGCAGCGGCGCGCCGCGGCGCAGCTTGCGGGTGAGGTCGGCGGTGAGCAGCACCTCGTGGGCGCCGCGCTCGAGTTCGGGCAGCTGTTCATCGGGGGTCATGGGCGTCAGATCGGCAGTCCAGGTCGCGCGGGCCCGCTCGGCCGCGCCGCCAAGTGTATGCGAACGGGCGGTCCGGCAGGAATCGGCCCGCCGGGGCGGCCCGCGCATGCGCGCCGGGCCGAACTCTGCTTTACTCTGGCCAATGGACGCGCAGGACCTGAAGTCGCCGCAGCTGTACATCAACCGCGAGCTCTCGCTGCTCGAGTTCAATCAGCGCGTCCTCGCACAGGCGTGCGAGGAGTCGGTGCCGCTGCTCGAGCGGCTGCGCTTCCTCGCCATCGCCTCGGGCAACCTCGATGAGTTCTTCGAGATCCGCGTCGCGGGGCTGAAGCAGCTGCAGGAGCTCGGCTCCGGGCTCACCGCCGCCGACGGCCTGTCGATCGAGGAGCAGCTCGGCGCCATCCACGAGCGCGCCGAACGGCTGGTGGCCGGACAGTACCGCTGCCTGAACGAGATGCTGCTGCCGCAGCTCGCCGAGCACGACATCCTGCTGCTCGGGCACAACGACTGGAGCGAGGCTGCGCACGGCTGGCTCGAGCGGTATTTCGAGCTGGAAGTCGAGCCGGTGCTGAGCCCCCTCGGGCTTGATCCGGCACGCCCCTTTCCGCGCATCCAGAACAAGAGCCTGAACTTCATCGTGCGGCTCGAGGGGCGCGACGCGTTCGGCCGCGACAGCGAACTGGCGATCGTGGAGGCGCCGCGCTCGCTGCCGCGGGTGGTGCCGGTGCCGACCGAAGGGCCACAGCGCATCCTGGTGCTGCTCACCGGCATCGTGCAGGCGTTCGTGCAGCGGCTGTTCACGGGCATCCGGGTGCTCGGCTGCTACCAGTTCCGCCTGACGCGCAACAGCGACCTGTTCGTCGACGAGGAGGAGATCGACGACCTGCGCCGCGCGCTCGAAGGCGAGCTCGCGCACCGGCGCTACGGTGCGGCGGTGCGGCTCGAGACCTCGAGCGACTGCCCGCCCGACATCGTGCAGTTCCTGCAGCGCCAGTTCGCCCTCGGGGAGCTCGACACCTACCGCATGAGCGGACCGGTCAATCTCAACCGGCTCTCGGCCGTGTACGAGCTGGTGCCGCGGCCGGACCTCAAATATCCGCCCTTCACGCCGGGACTGCCGCGGCGGCTTGCCGGCGGCGCCGACCTGTTCGCGGCCATCCGGCAGAAGGACCTGTTGCTGCACCACCCCTATCAGAGCTTTGCCCCCGTGATGGACTTCCTGCGCCAAGCGGCCGCCGACCCGCAGGTGCTCGCGATCAAGCAGACGCTCTACCGCGCCGGGAGCGACTCGCCGATCGTCGATGCGCTGGTGGCCGCCGCCAGTGCCGGCAAAGATGTGACCGTGATCATCGAGCTGCGCGCACGCTTCGACGAGGAGGCGAACATCGAGCTGTCGAACCGGCTGCAGGAGGCCGGCGCGCACGTGATGTACGGCGTGGTCGGCTACAAGACCCACGCCAAGCTCGCCATGGTGGTGCGGCGCGAGCCCGGCGGTATCCGCCGCTACTGCCACCTCGGCACCGGCAACTACCACCCGCGCACCGCCAGGCAATACACCGATTACGGGCTGTTCACCTGCCGCGACGAAGTCGGCCAGGATGTGCACGAGCTGTTTCTCGAGCTCACGAGCCTCACGCGCACCCCGCGCCTGCACTGTCTGATGCAGTCGCCGTTCGGCCTGCATGAGGCGATTCTTGCCAAGATCGAGCGCGAGAGCGAGCACGCGCGCGCCGGACGGCCGGCGCGCATCATCGCCAAGATGAACGCGCTGGTCGAGCAGCAGGCGATCGAGGCGCTCTATCGCGCCTCGCGCGCGGGCGTGAAGATCGAGCTGCTCGTGCGCGGCGTGTGCGCGCTACGCCCGGGGGTGCCGGGCGTGTCGGAAAACATCGAGGTACGCTCGATCGTCGGGCGCTTCCTCGAGCACTCGCGCGTGTTCTACTTCGAGAACGGCGGGACGAGCGAGATCTATTGCGCAAGCGCTGACTGGATGGAGCGCAACTTCTTCCACCGCATCGAGGTGGCCTTCCCGATCGGGCGGCCCTCGCACCGCCAGCGCATCCTCGAGGATCTGCTGCTCGCGCTCAGCGACAACTCGCAGGCTTGGCGGCTGCTGCCCGACGGCCGCTACGAACGGCTCACGTCCCCGGAGCAGACGCGGGTCAGCTCGCAGGTCGAGCTGCTCGCGCGCAATGCCGCCGGCACACTGTTCGGCCCGCCGGGCGGCGCCTGAGCGGCGCGGCGGCTCAACGCCGCCGGCGCGTCAGGCGCAGCCGCAGGCCGATGGCGCGCAGATACTGCTCCTCCAGACGCAGATCGGCCTCGGTGAGCGGATGATCGGCCAGCCAGCGTGACGGGAAGGCGAGCTGCAGCGATCTGGCGCCCGCGGTAAGCCTGATCCGCGGCAGCGGGCCACGTTCGCGCCCGCGATGCAGCAGCACCGCGAGGCGCAGCAGCACGATCAAGTGCAGCGCGGCGCGATCCCAGGGCGGCACCAGCGCGGCGAGCCCCTCGCGCGAGAGCTTGCGGCGGTGCGCGCCGACCACGCGCGCGAGCAGGCTCTGCTCGCCGCGGGAAAATCCCGGCATGTCGGCGTTTTCGAGCAGATACGCCCCGTGGCGGTGGTAGCCGCTGTGGGCCACATCGAGGCCGATCTCGTGCAGCCGCGCCGCCCACTTCAGCATCAAGGCAGCCTCAGGCTCGGCGCGCAGCTTCCAGGCATCGCGCGCGCCGTCGAGAAACTTCAGCGCCGTCGCCGCCACGCGCTCGGCCTGTTCGCCGTCAACGTGATAGCGCAGCTGCATGCTGCGCACGGTGCGCTCGCGGGCATCCTCGTCCGTGTTGCGCCCGATCATGTCGTAGAGCAGACCCTCGCGCAGCGCCCCGTCGGCGATGCGCATCTCCTTCAGGCCGAGGACCGCAAACACCTCCGCCAGAATGGCAAGCCCGCCGGGGAACACCGGGCGACGGTCATCGGTGACCGTCGCGAACTCGAGCGCCCGGATGTGGCCGGCGGCCAGCACCGCATCCACCAGGCGCTCAAGCCCCCCGGCGGTGATGAGCGTGGCGCGTGGACTCAACTCGCGGATCGCCTCGCCGATGGCGCGCACCGTGCCGGAACTGCCGGCGCAATGCTGCCAGCCGCGCCGCCGGAACGCGTTGCGCACCGGCGCCAACTGCAGCCGCGCGGCGAGCCGCGCCGCGGTCATGCGTTTGGCGGAGATCTTCCCGTCGCCGAAGTACCGCTCGCTCAGCACCACGCACCCGACGCGCAGGCTCTCGAGCTCGATCGGGTGCAGCCCCTGGCCGATGATCAGCTCGGTGCTGCCGCCGCCGATGTCCACGATCAGCCGCCGGCCGGGCTCGCGCGGCAGGTTGGTCGCGACGCCCGCATAGATCAGGCGCGCCTCTTCGCGGCCGGAGATGATCTCGATGGGATGGCCCAACGCCGCGCGCGCGCGCGCGAGGAACGACTCCTTGCGGTGCGCGAGTCGCAGCGCGCTGGTGCCGACCGCGCGCACGCTGCCGGCGCGCATGGCGCGTAGGCGCTGGCCGAAGCGCTGCAGGCAGGCGATCGCACGCTCGGCCACCGCCGGATCGATGCGGCCGTTTTCCTCCACGCCGGAGGCGAGCCGCACCATCTCGCGCAGCCGGTCGATGATGACCAGCTGGCCGTGGGAGTACCTCGCCACGACCATGTGGAAGCTGTTCGAGCCGAGATCGACCGCCGCGAGAACCTCGGGGCGGGAGCGGGTGGTGCTGCGGGCGGTGCGGAGTGTGCGGGAGTCGGCCGGACGCACGCGGCTTGCCGCCGGCTCAGGCGGAGAACGAAGAGCCGCAGCCGCAGGTGGTCGTCGCGTTGGGGTTGCGGATGACGAACTGCGCGCCGTCCAGCCCCTCGCGGTAATCGATCTCCGCACCCATCAGGTACTGCACGCTCATCGGATCGACCAGCAGCTTCACGCCCTGATTCTCGACGCAGGTGTCCCCGTCCTGGACCTGTTCATCGAATTCGAACCCATACTGCAGGCCCGAGCAGCCGCCGCCCTGCACGAACACGCGCAGCATGAGATTGGGATTGCCTTCGCCGCGGATCAGGTCGCCGACCTTGCGCGCGGCCGCGTCGGTGAAAACGAGAGCGGAGTCCGAGGTCATTTCGGTGGTATTCATGTGAACAGTCTAGGAGTTGCGCGGGCGCAGGTCAAAACCCGCCTGCCCTGCACCGGCCGCGGTCACGGCACCGACACCGCGCTCCAGGGGTAGGTCTGAATGAGCGGCGCGATGTTCGAGCGGCTCGAGCGCACCGTCACGGTCAGGTGTGCGGGCTTGAATCCCGGCGGCAGCACGAGTTCCTCCTTGAACTCCTGGTAGTAGCGGAAGCGGTATTTCAGGTCGGCGCGCTTGCCCGTGAGCAGCTGATTGCCGAGCGTCGCGCCGCCCGGACCCTCGCCGCCCGCGCTCAGACCCACCGTACCGCTCACTTCGCCGTCGGGACGGCCGGTGCGCAGCAGCGAGATGTCCACGCGGTAGTGCAGCGGCCGCTTGCCCGGGGAGAGCAGCACCTCACCGACCCGCAGGCCGATCGGCGGGGCCCCCTGGGCGACCACGCCGCGATAAAACGCCAGCTTCTCGCTCTGGCGGGCAATCTGGGCCTGTAGCTGCGCAATGGTCCGGGTGACGACCTGCTCAGCGTGCGCGTGGCCCGCGTTGATGGTCTGCAGCTCCACCACGCGTGTCTGCAGCGCGCGGTTGTCGCTCTTCAGCAGCGCGATCTCGTTGCGCAGGACGTCCCGCTCGTGCATCGCCGCGAGGATGCTGTAACCGGCGGTGTTGCGGCCGATCTCGAAGGCCAGGTAGAGCACGAGCAGCGCGCCCAGCGCAAGGGCGGTGGTCAGCGCGCGCGTACGCCACACTGCGCCGTGGGCCTGGGAAGCGGGAGGCAAGCTCGGCTCGTTCACGGGGCCTCATCCATCGCGGCGGCGGACGGACGGGGCCGCTGCGTCAGTTCATCCCACCACTGCGGCAGCGCGGGCAGCCCGGTCGGGAAGGCGAGCGGCGCCAGCTCCGTCAGCGCGCGCTGATAGACCCTGCGCTTGAAGTAGATCACCTCGCGCACCGGCTCCCAGAACTCCGCCCAGCGCCACTCGTCGAATTCCGGCTCCGTGGTGCTCTGGAAATCGAATTCCGCCACCTCATGGCGTAGCCGCAGCAGGAACCAGCGCTGCTTCTGCCCGATGCACAGCGGATGCCGATTGCGGCGGATGTAGCGCGCCGGCAGCCGGTAGCGCAGCCACCGCGCGGTGGACCCGAGCAGCTCGACGTCCTGGGAGGCGAGCCCGATCTCCTCGTGCAGCTCGCGGAAGAGGGCCTCCTCGAGACCCTCCCCCGCACGAATACCTCCCTGCGGAAACTGCCAGCCCTTGCCGCCGGCGCGCCGGCCGAGAAACACATCGCCGTCGCGACGCATCAGCACGATGCCGACGTTCGCCCGGAATCCGTCGGAGTCGATGAGGTCGCTGCCTGCGCCGCTGTCTGGCCCGAGTGCAATCATCACGTTGGCATCCCTAGGCGCGCCGCTCGGCGGCGCTGCGCCGATCCTCCAGGTACTCGCGGCCCTGGCGCATGAGCGCGACGAACGTAGCGTGATCGCGCGAGAGCACGGCCGTACGGATGCGCTCGACCGACTTGACCAGCGCCTCGAGCGACTCCGCACCGTAGTCGTTTAGGCTCTGGATCTCGTAGTACAGATCCGGGCTCTCCTGCGCCACGCAGCTCGCCACATCGAGCTGCGCATCGAAGGTGGTGCTCGACATGCGCGCCAGTTTCGGGGCCGCCTCACCGCTTTCGGCAAGCGCGGTGAAGAACGCAATGTTCACGGCGTGCGACAGCCCGAGCACGTACGCGATGAGTCGGTCATGATCATCGAGACTCATCACCACCTGTTCGGCCATGGTCGGCGCGAACAGCTCGCGCGCCGCCGCAAGCGCCTCGACCTGGCCGAGATCGACGAAAATGACGTGCCGCCCGGAGAGCAGCTCGGTGTCCGGTCCGAACATCGGATGCACCGAGGTCACGCGGCAGCCGTGCGACTTCAGCGCGAGCAGCCCGGCGCGCAACGGCGACTTCAGCGAGCCGACATCGAAGATGACGCCCTGGGGGCGCCGCAGTGCCAGATCGCGCAGGATGGCGTCGGTCGCCGCGAGCGGCGTGGCGAGCACGATGAAGTCGTGCGTGAGATCGCTGCCGCGCCAGTCCGCCACGGCGGGCACCCCATCGGTGCCGCCCTGCGGGTCGGCCACCTCGACGGCAAAGCCCTGGGACGTGAGAAACTGGACGAACCAGCGGCCCATCTTGCCCGCGCCGCCGATGACGAGCGCGCGCCGGCCCGAGCCGGCGCCGTGCGCCGCGACGCTCGCCTGCTCCTGCGTGGTGAGGGAGGCGCGAATGAGCAGGTGCAGCAGCTCCTCGGCGAGCGCCGGGGAGACGCCGAGCTCGGCCGCGGCAGTGCGCGCGCCCATGATCACGTCGCGTTCGCGCCCGTAATCCCGGGTCGGGCGGCCGGTGGCGCGCTTGACCCGCGCCACCTCGGCGCTCAGCGCCTTGCGTTCGGCCGCGAGCTCGATGAACTGACGGTCGAGCGCGGTGAGCCGGCGGCGCAAATCCTCCAATGTCAAATCGTCCCGGGTCATGCAGGGTTTTCCGAAAGGTTGACCATCGCAGCAGCCCTTTCCTTGTATCGGGCCGGCGGCGGCATCGCAAGTCGAATTTCAATCCTGCCGTACGGCGCGCCGATCCCGTACCATCGCCCCATGCCCACCTCCAACGAACTCTCCGCCGCCACCCCGCCGGCCGACCCGCTCGCGCTACTCGCGCGCTGGCTCGCCGAAGCCGAGGACCGGCGCACGCAGCCGAACCCCAATGCCATGGTGCTGGCCACCTGCGACGGCGACGGCCGCCCCTCGGCGCGCGTCGTCCTGTGCAAGGGCCTGGCGGTGCAGCCGGGCTACCTCGCCTTCTACACCAACTACCAGTCCCGCAAGGGCCGCGAGCTCGCCGCCAACCCACGTGCCGCCGCGGTCTTTCACTGGGACGCACTGCACCGCCAGGCGCGCATCGAGGGGCCGGTGCTCAAGGCGCCGTCGGCCGACAGCGACGCCTATTTCGCCTCCCGCCCCTGGCAGAGCCGGATCGGGGCCTGGGCGAGCGCCCAGAGCGAGCCGGCCGAATCCCGCCAGGAGCTCGAGCGCTCGCTCGCGGCAGCGGCCGAGCAGTTCGGGGCGCCGGCGCCGGACCCGGCGGGCGCCGATGCGCGCTTCACGGGGGCGATTCCCCGTCCGCCACACTGGGGCGGCTACCGGCTGTGGGCCGAGTCGGTCGAGCTGTGGGTCGAAGGCGCGGCGCGCATCCACGACCGGCTGCTGTGGACCCGGCCGCTGGTGTCCGCCGGCGAGGCGTTCAGGGCCGGGCCCTGGCGCGTGAGCCGTCTGCAGCCCTGAGCAGGCGCTTCACAGGTCCCCGAAGCGCTGCTGCAGCAGGGTGAGCGCCACCACGGCGGCGGTCTCGGTGCGCAGCACCCGCGGGCCGAGCCGCACGGGCAGAAACCCGCGGGCGAGCGCAGCGCCCGCCTCGCGCTCGGTGAGACCGCCTTCCGGCCCGATCAGCACGAGCGCCTCCGAGGCGGCCGGCGGCAGCGCCGCGAGCCCCGCGGCGCTCTGCGGGCTCGGCAACACCCTCAATCCCTCCTCCGGCAGTGCCGCGAGAAACGCATCGAGCGTGAGCACGGCGGTGACCTGCGGAAGGCGCCTGCGCCCGCTTTGCTCGCAGGCTGCCACGGCGATGCCGTGCCAGTGGCGTTGCTTGTTGCGCGCCTGAGCTGCATCGACTCGCACGACGCTGCGCTCGGTGAGCACCGGCACGATCCGCTCGACCCCGAGCTCGACGGCTTTCTGCACGACCCAGTCCATGCGCTCGCCACGCGAGACACCCTGCGCCAGGGTCAGCCGAAGCGGCGATTCGGTCTCGCCCTCGCGCCGCTCTGCGAGCGCAACGAGCACTTCACCCTTGCGCACCGCCTCGATACGGGCGCAGTACTCCCCGCCTGCGCCGTCGAAGACGGCCAGCGGGGCGCCGACGCCGAGCCGCAGAACCCGCACGATGTGGCTGGCCGCATCGCCCCGGACGGTGCACAGGCCGCCCGCAGCGAGCGGTCCGGGCACATGGACGCGGGTCAGGCGCACGTGGCGAGCTCGATCCCCTCGCGTGCCACCTCGACCATCAGATCGATCTCCTGCGGTGTCACGACATAAGGCGGCATGAAGTAGACGACGTTGCCCAACGGGCGCAGCAGCACGCCACGGGCGAGAGCGTGCCGGTAAAGGGTGAGACCGCGCCGCTCCTGCCACGGATAGGGCGCGCGAGTAGCCTTGTCGCGCACGAGCTCGGCTGCGACGATCATGCCGCACTGGCGCACTTCCGCAACGTGGGGATGGTCCTGCAGCGTGCGGGCCCGCTCGCCGAGGCGTGCGCTGAGCGCGCGATTGCCGCCGAGGACATCCTCGCTGCGGAAGATCTCGAGGCAGGCGAGCGCCGCGCTGCAGGCGAGCGGATTGCCGGTAAAGCTGTGCGAGTGCAGGAACGCATTGAGCTTGACGTACTCGTCGTAGAATGCCGCATAGACCGACTCGGTCGTGAGCACCGCCGAGAGCGGCAGGTACCCGGCGGTCAGTCCCTTCGAGAGGCACATCAGGTCCGGCCGGATCCCCGCCTGCTCGCAGGCGAACATCGTACCCGTGCGCCCGAAGCCGACGGCGATCTCATCGGCGATGAGGTGCACCTGGTGCCGGTCGCAGGCCTCGCGCAGCAGCTGCAGATACACCGGGTCGTACATGCGCATCCCGCCCGCGCACTGCACCAGCGGCTCGAGGATGACCGCGGCTGTCTCGTGGCCGTGCCGTTCGAGCGCCGCCTCCATGAGCGCGAATTTGCGCCGCGTGTGCTCCGCCCAGCTCTCCCCCGGCTCGCGCTCGTAGCAGTCCGGCGACGGCACGGTGATCACATCCATCAGCAGGGGCTTGTAAATGTCCTTGTACAGATCGACGTTGCCCACGGCGAGCGCCCCCAGGGTCTCGCCGTGATAGCTGTTCGAGAGCGTGATGAAGCGGCGCTTGGCGCCGCGGCCGACGTTGCGCCAGTAGTGAAAGCTCATCTTCACCGCCACTTCGACCGCCGAGGAGCCGTTGTCGGCGTAGAAGCAGCGCGTCAGGCCGGCGGGCGCCACCGCCGTCAGCGCCTCGGAAAGCCGGATCACCGGCTCGTGCGTGAACCCGGCGAGGATCACCTGCTCGAGCCGCTCGAGCTGCGCGCGCACCGCGGCGTTGATGCGCGGATGGGCGTGGCCGAACAGATTCACCCACCAGGAGCTGATGGCATCCAGGTAGCGCTTGCCCTCGAAGTCCTCGAGCCAGGCGCCCTCGCCGCGGCGGATGGGGATGAGCGGCACGTGCTCGTGATCCTTCATCTGCGTGCACGGGTGCCAGACGTGCGCCAGGTCGCGCTCGACGTAAGCGGCGTTGTCGGTTCTCATGGCGCGATTGTGGCATGATCGGCTCTGAAGGCGGGACGCGCTCCCGCCGCGGCGGGCCTGCGCGCCCGCGCCCGACACGCGTGACCCATCCGATCCAGCCACTGCAGATGGATGCCGCCACCGGCCTGCTGGCCGGCGTGCGCCAGGTGCTCTCGCCGCACTGGGATGCGCGCCCGCCGGGCGTGCAGCCGGAGCTCATCGTGATCCACGGCATCAGTCTGCCGCCGGGGCAGTTCGGCGGTCCCTGGATCGACCGGCTGTTCACGGGCAACGTGCCGGCCGATGCGCCAGCCAGTCTGCGCGAGCTCGCCGGGCTGCGGGTCTCGGCGCACGCGCTGGTGCGGCGTGACGGCGCGGTGACGCAATACGTCGGTTTCGGGCAGCGTGCCTGGCACGCCGGCCGCTCGCAGTACCGCGGCCGCTCGGCCTGCAATGACTTCTCCATCGGCATCGAGCTCGAGGGCACGGACACCACCGCGTACACCGAGGCGCAATACGACAGTCTCGCGGCGCTCGTGGCGCTGCTGCTCGCCACCTACCCCACGCTCTCGAGCGAGCACATCGCCGGCCACAGCGACATCGCCCCCGGGCGCAAGAGCGACCCGGGGCCCGCCTTCGACTGGCCACGCTGGCGAGCGCTGCTGAACCGCCATCTCGAAGGGGTGCGGTAAATGGCGTTGCGCCGAAGCAACGACCCCACAGAATCGCTTGACTGAGGCCCTGAGGGCGATACCATCCAAGCAACATCGCCGCACCGAGAACAGCAATCGGCGAGGTAGGGCGGAGCCCCGAAACAATAGCGAGAGGATTGCGCCAGCTGACCAGCCGGGCACAGGTCGAGGGGGGACAGGGCCGCGTGAGTCGTCACGCGGCCTTGTTTTTTTTCAAGGGCGGCGCTCGGTCAGCGGAAATCTGCCGCTGCGCCGGAACTCTGCGCACTGCGCGGGTCAAACACCTTGGGCACGTCCTGCGGCGCGCCGTCTCTCGGTTGGGGGACGCGCTCGCACCCTCCATGGGCGCAAGGTAATCGAATGGCCGCCGGCGCAGTCCATACGAGATCGCGCGAGGGCTCGATGGGCGGGCGTTGTGCGAGCCTGAGGGAGGGCGATGATGTTTGACAGAGAATCCGAAGGTGAGGAGCACGCCGTCATCACACGGCCCGGCGATTCGCTGGCCGCCGAGCCAACCTTCGCAGCGCGGGAGATGCCGCGGCGACCGGGGCCGCCGACCGGCCGGCGCGCCGCGCCGACGGACCCGGCGATGAGCGTGATGACGGACTTCACCGTTCAGCCCCCGGTGCTCGTCGCGCCCGAGCGACTGATCGATGAGGCGCTGCGCGACATGATGGTGGCGGGCGTGCGCGCGCTGCTGGTCTCGCGCGGGGAAAAGGTGATCGGCCTGATCACCTCGTACGACATTCAGGGCGAGCGGCCCCTGCAGTTCCTGAACAACTCCAATTTCACGCGTCACGACGAAATTCAGGTCGGCCACATCATGACGCCCTGGGAGCGCGTGCCCACGCTCGAGTGGCAAGCGGTGCGCGCGGCGCGCGTTCAGGACATCGCCGAGCGGTTCAGAGCCGAACGCACGACAACGCACATCGTCGTGCTCGAGCGCGCCGAGCAGGGCGGCACCGTGGTGCGCGGCCTGTTCTCGCGAACGCAGCTGGAACGTCAGCTCGCGCGCTAGCGCATCGCACAGGGCCGAATTGCCCCACGCACAAAGAGGCCGGGCCGCGTGCAGCGTGCCGCGACCCGGACGACCCAACTGTGCAGGCAGGGTCGAGGCGACCGCTCAGGCCGAAGGCACGCGGGTCACTTCGCCGGCGCCGTCGATCTCGGACGACACGTGCGGCGGATCGGAGTGCAGCCGCACGTCTCCGGCTCCGTTGATGTCGACCGACACGCTGTCGGTCGGAGCGATGGCGACCCTGCCGGTGCCGTTGATCAGCACGCGGGCGTGCTGCTCGGTCATCCCGGCGAGGTGAATGCTGGCGGCGCCGTCGATGCGCACCACAAGATCCCGCACCGACCCGCTGCCGTGCACCGAGCCGCTGCCGTCGATCTGCACGGCGAGCCGGTTCTGATGCAGCTGATCGAGCCGGATCCGGGCGGCGCCCTCGACCTTGATCGCGCGCAGCGCCGGCCCGGTGAGCGCTACGTGCACCTTGCCCCGGATGCCCGTGCCATACCCGATGCACAGCGGAATGAGCGAGAAGCAGCCGTGCGCTTCGGCCGTGATGCGCCCGTTGTCCACGATGAGATGGCTCAACGTGCCCGCCGGGGCAGTGATGGTCATCCGCCAGGTGGGACCCGGATGGAAGGCGACCTCGGCCGGAACAGCTACGGTCAGCCGGCCTGAGGTCCACGGATAGGTGCGCGAGACCATCGCATCGCTGGCGTGCGCCACCGCCGGCTGCGCCACGGCGAGAGCGCCGAGGCCGACGGAAAGACCGGTCAGGGCAAATCGGACCATGCGGTTCATGGGCGTCTCCGTTGCAGGTTGAGCCCAGAACACACCACGGCGGGGAAAGTTGCAGCCCGTGCCGCTCAGCGGCCCTCGCGCTCGTGCCGCCAGAGCACCTCGCTGCCGCGTTCGTGGCGGGCAAGGACGCGGGCCAGAACGAACAGCAGGTCGGACAGGCGGTTCAGGTAGTGCAGCGCGTGCGGATTGACCGCCTCGCAGACCGCGAGCGTCCAGACCCGCCGCTCGGCGCGCCGTGCGACGGTGCGGGCAAGGTGACAGGCCGCCGCCGCCGCTCCGCCGCCGGGCAGAATGAACTCCTTCAGCGGCGGCAGGCTCTCGTTGAACGCATCGAGCGTGCGCTCGAGCCCGGCGACCTGATCCGCCGTCAGCACCGTGTGCCCCGGAATGCACAGCTCGCCGCCGAGATCAAACAGCTGATGCTGCACTTCGGTCAGGCACTCGATGACGCCCGCGGGCAGCCCCGGGACCGCCAGCAGCACCCCGAGCGCGCTGTTGAGCTCATCGACGGTGCCGAACGCCTCGACCCGCGCGCTGTCCTTGCGAACCCGCGTGCCGTCGCCGAGCCCGGTGGTGCCGTCATCGCCGGTGCGCGTGTAGATCTTGCTCAGTCGATTGCCCATGCAGTACCTCTGAGGACATTCTGCCAGAGCGCGCGATTGACAGCCGCGCGGGCGAACGGCAATTTGGGCGCCCCCTCATCGCAGCGAGCCGCATGCCCTCACCCGAACTGCAAGCCGCCCTCGAGGCCGCCCGCGCCGCCGCTGGGGTCATCCGCGGCTATTACCAGCGCAACGTGCAGATCCGCACCAAGGCGGACCAGAGTCCGGTGACCGAGGCAGACGTGCGTGCCGAGGAGACCATCCACGCCATTCTCGCCGAGCGCTTCCCGGGCTACGGGTTCTACGGCGAGGAGACCGGCCGGCACGATGCCGGAGCCGAGAACGTGTGGCTGGTCGATCCGATCGACGGCACGAAATCCTTCGTGCGCGAGTGCCCGTTCTTCTCGACCCAGATCGCCCTGCTGCGCGGCGGACGGCTGGTGCTCGGGGTATCGAGCGCTCCGGTCTACGGCGAGCTCGCCTGGGCGGAGGAAGGCCGCGGGGCGTACCTGAATGAGCGCCCCATCCGGGTGAGCGCCACGAGCGAGCTCGGCGCGAGCATCGTCTCGACAGGCAATCTCAAGACGCTCGCCCGCTCGGGGCAATGGCAGAAGCTCGGCGCTCTGATCGGGCAGATCAGCCGCATCCGCGGCTACGGGGATTTCGTGCACTACCACCTGCTCGCGCGCGGCTCGCTTGACGTGGTGATCGAATCCGACGTCAACATCCTAGACATCGCCGCGCTCGCGGTCATCGTGCGCGAGGCCGGCGGCCGATTCACCGATCTGGCCGGCGGCGAGCTCACCGTGAATACGACCTCGGTGCTCGCAAGCAACGGCCCGCTGCACGCGCCCGTGCTGGCGGCGCTCGCCTGAGGGCCCGCCGGTCAGTCCCCCGAGATCAACCGCGCGGCGTCGGCGCCGGTAAGCGGCTCCTGCTCATGCCGGTACGGCTTGCCTTCGTACATGGCGTTGTCGGCAACTGCATAGAGCCGATCCGCATCCTCGCCTTCGGCCGGATACATCGAGAAGCCGACGCTGGCGCGGATCACCAGCTGCCGGCCGCGAGTGACCATCCCGCCGGCAAGCGCACCCCTGAGGTTCTGCGCGATGCGCTCGGCGGCAGCGCGGTCGTGAACGTCGCCGAGCACGACCGCGAATTCATCGCCACCCAGGCGGGCGAGCACATCGTTCGGGCCGAGCTCGGCGCGGAACTGCCGCGCCGCCCATTGCAGCACTTCATCGCCGACGGCATGACCGAGCGTATCGTTGATTTCCTTGAAACCGTCGAGATCGATGACCACCAGCGCCAGCTGCGTGCCCGCAGCCTTGGTGCGCCGCATGCTCTCGTGCAGCTGGCGCACGAGCAGGCGCCGATTGGCGAGCCCGGTGAGCGCATCATGCAGCGAGGCGTGCTCGGCCTTCGAGAGCTGCTCCTCGAGCAGGGTGAATGTCATGCCGGTGGCGACCAGGAACTTCGGCAGGTTCCACACCTCGGCGGCGACGTGCACGTGCGGCCATAGCACCGACATCAGCTGACTCACGGGGAAAACGAATGCCCAGGCGATGAAGCTGACCGTCGTGAAGCGCACGCTCGCCGAGGGCTGCGCGGCGGTCATCCGGTACAGCGCCGCGACGGCCAGGTAATGCCAGGCCAGCATCCAGTTGAGCGTCTGTTGCGGGTGGTGGAACGCTAACAACGCACCCTGCACCGAGTAAACGGCCACGACGAGCGAGGTGCGCCAGCGCAGAGTCGGCCGTCCGGTCGGGCCGTGCCACGCGCGCATCATCCACAGTGTAGAGCCCGCTCCGGCGACGGTCAGCAGCGCAAACAGCCAGCCGGCCTGCACGCCGTAGAAGACGCACGTGAGCAGGGTAACGTCGGGCACGGCGCTGAACACCACCATCGAGAGGTTGCGCCAGCGGATTTCGAGCTGATCGCTGCTCGCCCAGATAAAGGCATTGGCGGTGAGCACCAGCATCGAGACCGCCACGGAATACGCCCCATTGGCGCTTCCCCGGGTGTTGTCGGCGACGAACAGCGCCACGATGTGGATCAGCAGCAGCCCCCAGCCGACCAGCCAGAAGTTCAGGCGGCTTTGCTGGGTGCGCCGCAACAGCGTCCAGAAGACGGCAACCAAGCCGCTGATGGCGACGAAGTCTGGTAGGACCGAGAAATTCACACGGATGCCGGAAACCCGCCTCGCTGTGGGGGTGTGATCGAGGCACTGCATCCCTGCCGATGGTCACAGAGGCCCCGCGCGGGGCGACATCGGAGTGCCTCCTGATGTCCTCTGAATCGGCCGGTGGGGTGAAACCTTGAGTGGTCTTTCGCCATCGGCCCCGTTGCAGCTGACGCTCTCGCGCTCCCCTTACGCCGCGACGCGCGTCTCCTCCGCGATCATCTCTTCGAGCCGCTCCAGGTCCGGGACCAGCGGACTTTCGTTGGCCATGCGCAGCTGGCAGAGCACGGGCGAGCGCTCCGGAAAACTCGCCGTGCCCGGGCGGATCACGTCCGAGCTCAACCGCACCAGCTGCGGGAAGCCCTGCGAGATGAGCGCGAAGTGCGTCAGACGCGTGCCCAGACCCACGAACACCACCATGCGGGCGCGGCCGGAGGCCGGCGGGATGCTCTTGCCGCAGGCGCCCTCGAAGGACACCAGCGGCACCGCCCGGCCGTTCCACGGCACCGTGCCGACGTACCACGGCGGCGCCCCCGTCATCTGCGAAGGCACCGCCAGCCCGGCCACCTCCGCCACACAGGCGCGCGGCACGATCAGCCGCCCTTCCGCGAGCGGAATCAGCAGACTGTAGATCTCCTGGACCCTCTCGGCCATGGCGCCTCCGTCATTCGCCCTGCGCGGCCGCCGGGCCAGTCTCGGCGGCCATCCCGCCGCGTCGCGCGGTGCGGGACCGCTCGACCAGCGGGGCGATCGCCTCGAGCAGCTCGGTCTCCTGGTAGGGCTTGCCCAGATAATCGTCGACCCCGAACTCGATCGCCCGGGCGCGGTGCTTCTCGCCGACCCGCGAGGTGATCATGATGATGGGCACGTCGCGCAGCCGCGGGTCGTTGCGCACGTGCGCGGCGACCTCGTAGCCGTCCATGCGCGGCATCTCGATGTCGAGCAGGATGATGTCCGGCACGTGGTCCTGCAGCAGCGCGACCGCATCCATGCCGTCACGGGCCGTGAGCACGCGCATGCCGTTGCGCTCGAGCAGCCGTTGCGTGACGCGCCGCACCGTGATCGAATCATCGACCACCAGCGCGAAGATGCGCCGGTCGGCCTGATCGCGCTCGGCGGGGGCGAGCCCGCGGCCGCGCCACTCGGCGCGCACCAGCGCGCCGATGTCGAGAATGATGACGATGCGTCCGTCGCCGAGGATGGTCGCGCCAGAGATGCCACGGATGCCGGCGATCTGCGGGCCGACCGACTTGACGACGATCTCGCGGTTGCCGAGCAGCTCATCGGCCACGAGCGCCGTGGAGTGCTCTCCGGCGCGCACCAGCACCACCGGAACGGTCGCCTCCTGATCCGGCAGCGGCGAGGGCGGCAGGCCGATGAACACCGCCAAGTGCTGGAAACGGTAGTGCTGACCGCCGTACTCGAACGTCGCCGACTCGGCGCCCAGATACTGGTTGACCTGCGCGAGCGGCAGGCGCAGCACGCCCTCGACGGTCGGCAGCGGCAAGGCATACAACTCATCGCCCGCGCGCGCGATGAGCGCGTGGCTGATCGCGAGCGTGAACGGCAGACGGATCGTGAACTCGGTACCCTCACCTGCTCGCGTCTGCATGTGCAGCGCGCCGCCGAGCCGCTTGATCTCGGTGGCCACCACGTCCATGCCGACACCTCTGCCGGCCTGTTGCGTCACGCTGCCGGCGGTCGAGAAACCCGGCTCGAGAATGAGCTGCATGGCCTCCTCGTCGCTCACCGGCCCGGGCGAAATCAGTCCGAGCGCGCGCCCCTTGGCGCGGATGGCCTCGAGGTTCATCCCGGCGCCGTCGTCGATCAGGCGCACCACCACCTGGGCGCCCTCGCGGCGCAGCTGCAGCTCGATGCGGCCGACGGGCGGCTTGCCGCGCCGCGAGCGCTCCTCGGGCGACTCGATCCCGTGCACCACGGCGTTGCGCAGCATGTGCTCGAACGGCGGCAGCATGCGCTCGAGCACCTGGCGGTCGAGTTCTCCGGTGGCGCCCTCGACGAGCAGTTCGGCGCGCTTGCCGGTATCAGCCGCCGCCTGGCGCACGATGCGTGAGAGGCGCTGCACATGCTGCTGGAACGGCACCATGCGCGTGCGCATCAGGCCGTTCTGCAGCTCCGTCATGGTGCGGGCCTGCTGCTGCAGGAGCGTGTGCGCGTCCTTGGTCAGATTCTCCAGCAGCTGCTGCAGGCTCGCCACATCGTTGGCGGTCTCGGCGAGCGCCCGCGAGAACTGCTGGATCGAGGAATAACGGTCGAGCTCGAGCGGATCGAAATCACTGCGGTGGCCGCTCTCCGGATCGTGCCGGTGCAGGATCTGCGCCTCAGTCTCGATCTCCAGGCTGCGCAGCTGCTCCTTCAGACGCGTCACCGTGCGCGACAGCTCGCCGAGGTTGAAATCGATGGAGCTGATCTGCTGATCGAGCCGCGAGCGGGCGATGCTGGCCTCGCCGGCGACGTTGAGCAGCTTGTCGAGCAGCTCGGCGTCGACCCGCGCCATCTCCTGCCGCTCGGCCGGCGCGACCGGCTCGCGCCCGGGCGGCACTGGCAGAGGCGAGGCCAGCGGCTCAGCCGGCGCACTCGGCGGCGGCTCGGCCTGCTGTGCGCCGGCCGGCGGCTCCTCGCGGATCTCGACCGGCTGCAGCACCGGGACCGCGTCCGGATCGACCTCGGGCAGCGCGGGCGGTTCGGCCGCCAGAGCGCTCGGCACGGTCTGCTCGGACAACCCGCTCGCAGCCTGCGCAGCGAGCGCGCCGCCGGCGGGTGCCAGCACGGGCGGCTCGACGGCACGCTCGGCGATTGGCTCGGGCTCGGCGGCGGACGGTGGCGGCGTCGCTGGTTCGGCCTCGACCGGCGCCGCTGCGGGCGCACCGGGTTGAGTCAGCGCGCGGATGCGCGCAATCATCGCCTGCGCCGGCGGCACGCCCTGTCCATTGACCACGGCCTCGCGCATGCCCGCGAGGTGATCGAGGCTCGCCTGAATCACATCGAACACCGCCTCGCTCGCGGCGAGCGAGCCGCTCTCCGCCTGCCCGACCAGCGTCTCGAGCTCATGCGACAGATCGCCCATGGCCATGATGCCGGCCATCCGCGCGCCGCCCTTGAGCGTGTGCAGCGCGCGCTTGAGCGCAAACGCGCACTCGGCGCTGCCCGGCGCGGCGCGCCAATCCCCGAGCGCGCGCTCGGACCCCTCGATCAGCTCCAGCGCCTCTTCGGTGAAGACGGCCGCGACTTCCGGGTCATAGTCGATGGCCCCCCCGGCCTGCGCCGGCGGCTGCGCCTCGGGCAGACTCACCGGCGCCATGGCAGCCGCGGGCGGCTCGGACGCCGCCGCCATCGGGACGGGCTCCGCCGGCGGCTGCTCCAGGGGCGGCTCGGCCGCCGCGATGCGTTGATCGAGCGCCTTCTCCGCTTCGGCCAGCCGTTCGATCAGCAGCAGATGGCTCGCGAAATAGCCGGTCGGCTCCTCCAGGTGCTCGGCGACCGTTTCCATCGCGCTCATGCAGTCGGCGAGCAGGGCCAGATCCGCCGTGCGCAGACCGGCGCCGCTCGTGAACACGCGCCGGATCCAGTGATCGAGGGGCTCGGCCAGGCGCACGCCGTGGCGCGCCTGCGCCGTCTTGGAGCTGCCGGCGAGGGTATGACAGGCCCGATAGACCTCCTCGGGCAGCGCATGCGGCTCCGGCGCCTGCGCTTCGCCCTTGAGGTAAGCGCGGATCGTCGCGACGTGCGTTTCGGTCTCGCGCGCATAGATCTCGCGCAGCGCCTCGTCCATCTCCCCGGGCGCGGGCGGCGGTGCCGCAGGGGCAAGCGCAGCGCCGTCGGACTGTCCATCCGGCTCGCGGCCTGCCGCCATGGCGTGAGCGGCGGCAGTGATGCCCGCCACATCGCTCGCCACCGGACGGCCCGATTGCAGATGTTCGATCAGCTGCGGCAGCGCGCCGATCGCCTGGCGCAGCTCCTCGAGGATGCCCGGGCTGCGGGTGAGAGTGTTGTCGAGCAGCCGGTTGAGCAGACTCTCGACCGACCAGGCGAGTTCGCCGAGCTCGCGGGCGCCGACCATGCGGCCGCTGCCCTTGAGGGTGTGGAACGCGCGGCGCACGACCTCGAGCGCATCGCGGTCGAGGGGATTCTGGTCCCACAGCGGGAAGTGGCGCCGGATCCGGGCGAGCTCCTCGTGCGCCTCCTCGATGAACAGCTTGATCAGCTCGGGGTCGGCGTTCTCGGCCAGCGCGGCGAGCTTGGCGGTCGACGATAGAGACGGGGCCGAGGGGGCCGGCGCCGGGGCGAGGGCCAGGTCCGGAACGGTGGCGGACACCTGGGTTTCTCCCGGGGGGGTCATCAACACCGTCTTGGCGAACGCGGACGGCTCTATCGGCGCAAGCGCCACGGTCTGCGGGGTGCGTTCGAGGAACTGCAGGCAGGACTGGGCGTTGTCCAGCATGTACCACGGATCGCTGCGGCCGGCCTGCAGCGTTTCCATGTAGTACTCGATGCTCACGATCGCATCGGCCAGACGGTCGAGCCACCCCGGGGGCACCGGCGCGGCGCCCGGGCGCATGATCCGGCGCAGCTGCATCGCGATGCCCTCGACGACTTCCACTGCGCGCGTCTTGCCGAGCATCAGCAGCGCCGCCTTCAGCCCGGTGATCAGGCCCTGCCAGCTGTCGAGCGCGGCCGCGTCCGGCGAGCCGCCAATGCTTTGCGTGACCGCTTCCTTGATCCACGCGAGATTCTGGATGCACTCGCGCAGCACTGCCGCCTGCACCTGCTGGAACTCGCGGTCCTCGCCCTCACCACCGCCTTCGGCGCCGCCGGCCGGCAGAATCATCCCGACCAGGTTGTCATCCAGACGGTCCTCGACCGCGATCAGCGCCGCGGCGACCTCGACCAGCACGGACTCCTCGAGCGGCTCGGCGCCGCCGAGAATCCGCTCCAGCCGGTCGGTCTGGGTCTGCACCGTAGCGCGCTGCGCGCCGAGACCGAGCACCCCGAGCGTGTCACCGATCTTGCGCAGCAACGCGACCTGCGGGCGCAGCTCCTCGCTCTGCGCCGCCCCCCGCCGACCAAACTGCTCAAGGACCTCTTTGACCTTGGCGAGATCCTCGCGGATCGCCGCCGCGACGGTCTGCATGAGTTTGACGTTCGGTGCCGAGAGACTCTCGCGCTCCTGCTCGATGCTCTCGTCCACCGGCAGCAGCTCGTTCAGGCGGAAGGAGGCGCGCACCGCCGCAACGCGCGTGCCGCTGCTGCCCGAGCGGCCGACGTAGTAAAGGAGGTTGTTCAACAGATCGACCGGCGGACTCTGACAGAAGCGCGGCTCGCCGAGCTCGTAGAGTCGGCGGATCTCGCGGTCGGCGAGCCCGAGCAGCCGTTTGACCGACACGCCGCCCTCGAGTCCTCCCTCGCGCAGCGCCTCGATCACCGCGCCCACCACCCACCAGAGCTGGAAAACCGGCTGGCGCGTGGCGCTCTGCTCGAGCTTCTCGGCGACGCTCGCGAGCGCACCGAGGTTCTGCTCGATGCGCTCACCGCGAATCCAGCCGATCAGGCCCGCCTGGAACTGCGTGCGCAGCCGGCGACACCATTGCTCGACGGTGAGGTTCGGTTCGCCGGGCGAGGGCGCGTGTGGCTGGGCCTGCTTGTCCGACTTCAGGTTCAGCAGCAGCAGCGTCCCTTCCGACAGCAGCGCGCTACCGCGCACCGCGCGCAAGTCATTGAGCAGCGGCAGCAGAACGAGCGCGATGTCGCGGCCGCCGGCGAGCACCCGCTCGAGGTACCCCGGCAGCTGCACCAGCGCGCGCAGCAGCGCATCGAGACTCTCGGCCTGTCCCTTGCGTTCGGTGACGGTCGCGAGCAGGTAGTCGGCAACCAGCTCCATTTCCTCGGCGAGCAGCGCCGCGCCGTAGATCTCGAGCACGCGCAGCACGCCCTGCGCCTGATGCAGCTCCTGTTTGCAGCGCTCGAGCAGCGTCACATTGTCCGGCTGCTCGAGGTAGTTCTCTATGGCGGCACGCGCCTCTCCCAAGGTCTGGGCGAGCTCGTGCCCGACCAGCTCGAGCGTCTGCGAAGCGACTTCCGACATCCAGTGGCTCCGGGCGGAGGGTTCAGTTGCCGCCCGCGGCGGTGATGGGAGCGGCGCGCCCCGCGGCCGCGGCAGTGTCCGGGCGCTTGTACGCGCCGGTCGCGCCCGGTGGCCCGCCGCCGGGCAGACGGAAGCCCGCGGCCGCGCGGCGCAAACCCGCCGACAGCTCCGCCAGCTGGGCTATGGCCGCCGAGGTGGCGTTGGTCGACTCGGCGGTCTGCACGCTGATCTCGCGCAGCACCTGCATGTTGCGCGCGATGTTCTGCGCGCCGCTCGCCTGCGCACGCGCGCTGGCGGAGATGTTCTGCACGAGACTGGCGATCTGGTTCGAGACCTGCTCGATCTCATCGAGCGCCGCTCCGGCGTTCTCGGCGAGCAGCGCCCCGCCGACCACGTCGGTGGTGCTGCGCTCCATCGAGACCACCGCCTCGTTGGTGTCGGTCTGAATGGTGCGCACCAGCACCTCGATCTGCTTGGTGGCGTTGGCGGCGCGCTCGGCAAGGCGCTGCACCTCGTCGGCGACCACCGCGAAGCCGCGGCCGGCCTCCCCCGCCATCGAGGCCTGAATGGAGGCATTCAGCGCCAGGATATTGGTCTGCTCGGCGATGTCGTTGATCAGCTCGACGATGTTGCCGATCTCCTGGGAGCTCTCCCCCAGCCGCTTGATGCGCTTGGAGGTCTCCTGGATGGTCTCGCGGATCGTGTTCATGCCGTCGATGGTGCGGCGCACCGCATCACCGCCCTTGTGGGCGATTTCCACCGAGTGGCGCGCCACGTCGGCCGCCCGCTCGGCGTTGCCCGAGACCTCCGCCACCGAGTTCGCCATGCCCGAGGCCGATTCGGTGGCCGAGGCGATCTGCTTCGACTGCGCGCTGCTCGCCTTGGCAAGGTGCTGCGAGAGCGCCTGGGTCTGCCGCGCGGCGCTGTCGAGCTGGATGGCCGAATGATTGATGGTCGTGACCAGACCGCGCAGCGCGTCCACGGCGTAGTTGATCGAATCGGCGATCGCGCCGGTGATCTCCTCGGTGACCGTCGCCTGCACGGTCAGATCGCCGTCGGCGAGGCTCGAGAGCTCATCGAGCAGACGCAGGATCGCCTGCTGGTTGCGGTCGCTCTCCTTGCGCTGCGTCTCGGCGGCGAAACGCTGGTCCTGCACCGTCTTCGCGATGCGCGCGGCGAGCACGACGGCGGCGCCGAGCGCGGCGATGGCGAGCACCGCCAGGACGAGCGGGCCGAAGCGTGCGAGCGTCGAAGCACCGCTGCCGGCGGCGAAGTACGCGCCCGCCGCACCGAGCAGCATCAGTGCGGCGCTCGCGGCCAGCAGTCCGGCGAGCGTGCGCGATTGGGCGGCGAGGACCGGCTGCGCGCTCATGCGGCCGCTTCCGCAAACGCGGGACTTTCCAGCAGCGCGCGCAGGCTGAGCACGGGCCACTGCTCCCCGGCGCGCCGGAACGCCCCGGCGAGATAGTGTTCACAGCGCGCCATGGTCGGCGGCGCGTCGGCGGAGAATTCCGCTTCGGCGAAGCGGCGGAACCCGAGCACCTCGTCGACGAGCAGCCCGGCGGGAATCTCCCGGTGGTTCACCGCCACCACGCGGGTGGTGCGCCCGATCGGGGTGGCACCGCTGCCGAGAAACTGCCGCAGATCGATGATCGGCAGCAGCTGGCCGCGCACGTTCGCGAGCCCCTTGATCCAGCTCTTTGCGCCCGGCACGCGCGTGATCCCCGCCGGCATCCCCAGCACCTCGCGCGTCTCCTCGCGCGCCACCAGATACAGATCCCCGGCCATGCGCAGCGCGACGCCCACCCACTCGCGCTCCGCGGCACCTTCCTGGCCGGGCTGCGCCGAGACGGCGCGGGCCCGCCGTTCGAGCTCGCAGAGCAGCTCGAAGGGCCGGTCGCGCAGGGATTCGAGCGGCGGGGCGTCACTCATACCGGGGTGTCGGCGCACAGCTGGGGGTTGATGGGCCTGAACGGTGCGGCATGGGTCGCTTTCAGCTCGCCAGCGCAAGCCGCGCCTTGGCGATCAGCTGGTCGGGCGAAACCGGCTTGACCATGTAATCCACCGCCCCCTGGCGCAGCCCCCAGATCCGGTCGGTCTCCTGTCCCTTCGAGGTCACCATGATGATGGGAATCTGCCGCGTGCGCGGATCGTTGACCAGCGCCCGGGTCGCCTGGTAGCCGTTCATGCCCGGCATGACGATGTCCATGAAGATCAGATCGGGATTCATTTCGCGGGCGAGGCGCACGCCCTCGGCGCCGTCCCCGGCCGCAGCGGTGCGAAACCCATGCTTCTCGAGCGCCGCCTGCATCACGTGCACTTCCGTCGGCGAGTCGTCGACGATGAGAATCAGCGCCATGGCCGTCATCTCCCGATATGCGTCTCGATCGCGCTGAGCAGCTCGTCCTTGGTGAACGGCTTGGTCAGATAGTGCTCGGAACCGACGATCCGCCCGCGCGCCCGGTCAAACAGGCCGTCCTTGGACGACAGCATGATCACGGGGATGGAGCGGAAGACCTTGTTGTGCTTGATCAGAGAACAGGTCTGATAGCCATCGAGCCGCGGCATCATGATGTCCACGAAGACGATGTCCGGCTGATGGTCGGCGATTTTCGAGAGCGCGTCGAAACCGTCGATGGCCGTGTAGACCTCGCACCCCTCTTTGGCGAGAAGCGTCTCGGCCGTCCGGCGTATCGTCTTGCTGTCATCGATCACCAGGACCTTCAGGCCCTGGAGCTTCGTGTTGCTGGCATTCACGGCCACGCAACTCCTTATACTGTCGAGGCGAGGCTCGGGCGGCCGCCACGATGGCGGATCCCGCCTCGAGTCCCGAGCGTACACGCAATGCCCGAAGCGGCGCCAATGGCTGTGCGGGCCCCGAGAACTCACGCAGATTTTCTTTTAACATATCAGATGGACCCCCGCCATGCCGGCTGCGTCACGGTTTCGGCATGTGCTTTGCGCCGGCCCAAGCGGGCCGGACAGCAGCGGCAGGTCCTGGCATCATCCCGCCATGTCCGTTCGTCTCGGCGTGGTCATGGATCCGATCGACGCCATCCATTACGCCAAGGACTCGACGCTGGCGATGCTGCTCGCGGCCCAGGCCCGCGGCTGGTCGCTCGCCTACTTCGAGCAGCGCGACTTGTGGCTGCGCGACGGCATCGCTTGGGGCCGCAGCCGGGCACTCACCGTGAAGGCCGACCCGGCGGGCTGGTTCGAGCTCGGCGAGCCCGTGGCGAGGCGTCTCGGGGAGCTCGATTGCATCCTGATGCGCAAGGACCCGCCGTTCGACACGGAATACATCTACACCACCTATATCCTGGAGCGGGCCGAGTTGCAGGGCGCACGCGTGGTCAACCGGCCGCGCGGGCTGCGGGACATGAACGAGAAGGTCTACACGGCCTGGTTCCCGCAGTGCTGCGCCCCGACGCTGATCACCCGCGACATGGGCGATATGGCCGCGTTCCTCGCCGAGCATGGCAAGGCCGTCTGCAAGCCTCTGCACGGCATGGGCGGACGCTCGATCTTCGTGCTCGAGCAGCACGACAAGAACATGGGCGTGGTGTTCGAGACGCTCACGGACTACGGGCAGCGCTTTGCCATCGTGCAGCGCTACCTGCCTGAGATCGCCACGGGCGGGGACACTCGGGTCCTGCTGGTCGACGGCGAACCGCTGCCGTACGCGCTCTCCCGGATCCCCCTGCCGCACGACAACCGCGGCAACCTCGCCGCCGGGGCCCGCGCGCACATACGCCCGATCAGCGAGCGCGAGCGCTGGCTCGCCGCACAGATCGGCCCGACGCTTGCGGCCGCAGGCATGCTGTTCGTCGGCCTGGACGTCATCGGCGGGTACGTCACGGAAATCAACGTCACCAGCCCCACCGGCATCCGCGAAATCGAAAAGCAGCACCCTCTGGACATCGGCGGGCAGCTGATGGACGCGATCGAGCGGCGGCTGGGGTAAAGCCGCACGATGGCCGCCCAGTCCGCTTCGGTTCAGGCCGGCCGGGCCCCGCGTGACCGCCTGCTGGCGATGCTGTTTCTCGCCGCCCTCCTGCACGGCCTGCTGATTCTCGGCGTGACGTTCAACACTCCGCTCGCCGCAGGCCGCGGCGCACCGGGCCTGCGCGTGCTGCTGGTGTCGGACCAGTTGCCGAGCGCCAAGGGCAACCCGACCGCGGCCTATCTGGCGCAGCGCACCCAGCTCGGCTCGGGCAACACGCGCCGGGACGTGCAGCCGAATACCCCCTCGCTGCGCGCGGGGCTGCCGGCGGCCGCACACGGGGGCCGCGCCGCGGCCCCGCCCGGTCGCCCGGCCCGCGGCGGCGCGGAGCGGGTGCTCACCACCACCGGCTGGAGCACCCGCGTCACCTACCGCATCAGCAGCGCGCCGGGATCGCTCGACGGGGCGCTCACGCAGGGTGCCGACGGCGCGCTCGGCTCGAGCACGCACGGCCCGGTGCGCCTGCGCGGCCCGAAGCGCGAGTTGTGGGTGAGCCCGGACACCCGCTCGGCCATCGTGGCGCCCTATCTGGTCGCCTGGCGGCGCAAGGTGGAGCGGATCGGAACGTTGAATTTCCCGGTGGCTGCGCGCGCGGCCGCTCCACATGCCAATCCGGTGATCGAGGTCGCGATCGATTCCAGCGGACGGCTGGTGCGCGCGGTGATCCGCCGCTCGAGCGGCGATCCGGCGCTCGATCAGGCGGCGCTCGCGATCCTGCACCTCGCCAGCCCCTTCGATCCGTTTCCACCGGATCTGGCCCGGCGCTACCGCATCCTGCGCTTCACCTATGAGTGGCAGTTCGAGGACGGCCGGGTCCGCGGGTCGGTTCGCGCGCCTTGAGCCGCGCGCACTCCGTCCCCATACTGCACTCATGAGCGAGCATAGCGGCAAGCCGCGCACAGGCGCACAGCCCAAGGCCGAGTCCGGCCCGGGAAAGGTACACGCGCGGGGCGAACGCGCGGAGGGCGCAGCGGAAGGCTTCGCGAGCCTGACCAATCACCTGTTGATCGCCATGCCCTCGCTGACCGATCCGAATTTCTCCCAAACCGTCGCGCTGATCTGCGAGCACACCGACCGCGGCGCGCTTGGCATCGTGCTCAACAAGCCGCTGCCGATGCGCCTCGCAGAAGTGTTCACGCAGATGCAGCTCACCGCCTCGAGCGAGCACATCGCGACGCAGCCGGTGCTGCGCGGCGGACCGGTGCACACGGACCGCGGCTTCGTCCTGCACCGGCCGGGAGGCCGCTGGGACCACACGCACAAAGTCTCCGAGACGATCCAGGTCACCACCTCCCGCGACGTGCTCGCGGCCATGGCGCGCGGCGAAGGCCCCGAGGATGCGTTCATTGCGCTCGGCTATGCGGGCTGGGACTCCGGACAGCTCGAGCGCGAGATTCTCGACAATGCGTGGATATCGGTGCCGGTCGATGCCCGGGTGGTGTTCGAGCTGCCCTTCGAGCAGCGCTGGAGCGGCGCCTGGGACCTGCTCGGCGTGAATGTCGGCCAGCTCAGCCTGACCGCCGGACATGCCTGAGCCGATCCTGCGGGTCCTCGCCTTCGACTTCGGACTCAGACGCATCGGCATTGCTACCGGGGACAGCCTGACGGGCACCGCGGCGCCGCGGCCTGCGGCCCCGGCTCGCGAGGGTGAGCCGGACTGGGAGCAGATCGGGCGTGAAATGCGCGCGTTCAATCCCGGACGAGTCGTAGTGGGAGCCCCGTATAATGCCGACGGCACGGCCGGCGCCCTGTTGCCGCACGCACGACGCTTTGCCGCCGAGATCAAGCGCCGCTTTGCGCTGCCGGTAAGCCTAGTCGATGAGCGCTTCTCCTCCCTCGAGGCGAGCGATGTGCTCAAGACCCGGCGGGCGCGGGGCGAACGGCGGCGCCTGCGGCGCGAACAGATCGACAGCGCCGCGGCCGCGGTCATCCTGGAGCGCTGGCTGTCCGGAGAGCCTGGAGAAGAACTGCCATGAAATCCATCATCCCGCTCGAGCGCGCTCGGCCCTGGGCCGCCGCGCCGCGGGCGGCCGCATCGGAGGCTGCATGAGCGGGCAATTGCGCCCCGACGGCTCGTTGCGCCACCTCCTGACGCTCGAGGATCTGCCGCGGGCGCTCATCGAACGGCTGCTCGAGCGGTCCCAGAGCCTGGTCCGGCCGCTCGGGGAGCGGCCGCCGGTGAGCGGCGCGCTCGCCGGCTGCACCGTGGCGAACCTCTTTACCGAGCCCTCCACCCGCACGCGCGTCTCGTTCGAACTCGCCGCAAAGCGCCTCGGCGCGGATGTGGTGAACCTGGAGGTGCAGCTCTCCTCGCGCGTCAAGGGCGAGAGCATGCTCGACACCGTCTATACCCTTCAGTCCCTGCACGTCGATGCGCTCGTGATCCGCGATGCCGAAATGGGCGTGCCGGGAACGGTCGCCGCAAACGTCGCTGCGCACGTGAGCGTCCTTTCCGCGGGAGAAGCGCATGTGGCGCATCCCACGCAGGGCCTGCTCGATGCGCTGACGGTGCGCCAGCACAAGCCGAACTTCGAGGCGCTCGCCATCGCGATCGTCGGCGACATCCGTCACTCGCGGGTCGCCCGCTCGGCGTTGCACGTCTTCAGGGCGCTTGGCGTGCCGGATCTGCGCATCGTCGCGCCGCCGGCGCTGATGCCCGAGCCGGAGGAGTTCGCCGGCTGCTCGCGCCACACCAGCCTCGAGAGCGGTCTGAAGGATTTGGACGTGGTGATGATGCTGCGCATCCAGAAGGAACGCATGGCGGAGGCTGAACTGCCGGATGCGCAGCGCTACTATGCCAGCTACGGACTGACGCCCGAGCGGCTTGCCCTCGCCCGACCCGACGCCATCGTCATGCATCCGCAGCCGATGAATCGCGGCATCGAAATCGCCTCAGCTGTCGCCGACGGCCCGCAATCGGTGATTCGCGACCAGGTGCGCAACGGCGTCGCGGTGCGCATGGCCGTGTTGAGCGAGGTGCTCGCCTGGAGAAGCGCGGCATGAGCCGTGATCAGCGCGGCACGCTGCACCTGGAAGATGCCCGCATCGTGCGCCAGAGCCCCTTCGAGGCCGAGCAGTTCGTGCTGCGCCTGGCCGCTCCGGCCTGCGCGGCGCACGCCGAGCCGGGCAGCTTCGTGCACCTGACGTGCGATCCGTCCATTCCGATGCGCCGGCCGCTGTCGATCATGCGCGCGGACCGCGAGGCCGGCTGGATCGACCTGCTCTACAAGATCGTCGGTCCCGGTCTGCGCGCACTCGCGGCGCGCAAGCCGGGCGACACGGTGAGCGTGATCGGCCCGATCGGCCGCCCGTTCACGCCACATCCCGAGCGGCCGCGCACGGTGCTGATCGGAGGCGGCGTCGGCATACCGCCCATGATCTTCCTCGCCGAGCGGTTGCGCGCGCAGCCGGCGGGCGGCTATCGGCCGCTCGTGCTGATGGGCTCGGAGATCCCCTTTCCGTTCCATCCGCGCCCCTCGACGCTGATCGTCCCGGGGATGCCGGCGGGCACCATCGCTGCCATGCCGCTGCTCGAGGAATGGGAGATACCGAGCCGGCTCGCGAGCCGCGCGGGCTTTCCCGGCTGCTTCGACGGCTACGTCACGGAACTCGCCGGGCAGTGGCTGGGGTCGCTCACGAGCGCGCAGCTCGCCGGGGTGGAGCTGTTCGCCTGCGGCCCGACGCCGATGCTGGCAGCCACCGCGCAGCTGGCCCGCCGCTACGGGGTGCCCTGCCAGGTGTCGCTCGAGGAATTCATGGCGTGCGGGGTCGGCGGCTGCGCCGGCTGCACCGTGCGGGTGCGCACGAGCGAAGGCGATGCGATGAAGCGGGTGTGCGTGGACGGGCCAGTGTTCGACGCGCTGCAGGTGTTCTGAGGGGCCCGAAGAGGGTCGCGCCGCCGCCGGCCCTTACCCGAAGTTGATCTTCGCCTCGAGATTGGCGCGCGAATCGGCGTTGATGAGCGCCTCGGCAAGCTCCACCCGGCCGAGCTTGTACAGCTCGTGCAGCGCCGCATCAAAGCTGCGGATACCCTGCTCGGCGCTTGCCGCGATGGCCTCCTTGACGCCCACGACATCGCCCTTGTTGATCAGATCGGCGATATGCGGGGTGTTGATCATCACTTCGACCGCAGCGACGCGGCGGCCGCCCTTGCCGATCACCAGGCGCTGCGCCAGGATGCCGCGCAGATACTGCGACAGATCGAGGAAGATCTGCGAGTGCTGCGCGGGCGGAAACATGTTGATGATGCGGTCCAGGGTCTGCGCGCAGTTGTTCGCGTGCAGCGTCGCCAGCACCAGATGCCCGGTGCCGGCCAGATGAATCGCCGCCTCCATGCTCTCGCGGTCGCGGATCTCCCCGACCAGAATCACATCCGGCGCCGCGCGCAGCGCACCGCGCAGCGCGCGCGCGAACGACTTGGTGTCGCCGCCGACCTCGCGCTGGTTGACGATCGAGCGCTTGTTGGCATGCAGAAACTCGATCGGATCCTCAATGGTGAGAATGTGATCCGAGGCCGTCTCATTGCGCAGGTTGATCATGGCCGCGAGCGTGGTTGACTTGCCCGAGCCGGCCGCGCCCACCACCAGCACCAGCCCGCGCTTGTGCAGCGCCAGATCGCCGGCCGCTTCCGGCAGCCCGAGCGCCTCCAGGCGGGGCATCTCGGCGGTGATGTAGCGCAGCACCACGGCGGGGTAGCCGCGCTGCATGAACGCGTTGACCCGAAAGCGCCCGAGACCCGGCTCGGAGATGGCGAAGTCGAGCTCGAGCTCGCGTGCGAATTCCTCGCGCTGCTCGGGGCTCATCAGCCCCAGGGCCGCCTGACGGACCATCTGCGGGGTGAGCACCTGCTTGTTGATGGGGTAGAGCTGCCCTTCGATCTTGATCTTGATGGGCGCGTTGCTGGTGAAGAACAGGTCGGACGCGCTGCGCTCGACCATCAGCTTGAACAGCGGCTTGGTATTGATATGCAGCGCCGCGGCTTCCTCGCCCTTCGGCTCCTGCGGCGCCGCCCCCATGCTCTCGGCGGCCGGCTCGCTCATGGCTTGTGATCGTCCTGCTCGTCCATGATCGCCAGGCTGCCGTCATCGAGCACCGGGCTCTCCCGATGGCTCTCGAGTTTCACGCGCAGCCGCAGCTCGTTCTTCGAGTCGGCGTTGCGCAGCGCGTCCTCGTAGGAGATGAAGCCGGCCTCGTACAGCTCGAACAGCGACTGGTCGAAGGTCTTCATGCCGAGGCGGTTCGAGCGCGCCATGACGTCGCGGATCTTGACCACCTCGCCCTTGAATATCAGGTCCTGGATGAGCGGTGAGTTCAGCATGATCTCCATCGCGGCGATGCGGCCCGAGCCGCCCTCGCGCGGCACCAGCCGCTGCGATACGAACGCGCGGATGTTCAGCGACAGATCCATCAGCAGCTGCTCGCGCCGCTCATCGGGGAAGAAATTGATGATGCGGTCGAGCGCCTGGTTGGCGTTGTTGGCGTGCAGCGTGGAGAACACCAGGTGGCCGGTCTCGGCGAACTGGACGGCGTACTCCATGGTCTCACGGTCGCGGATCTCGCCGATGTAGATGACGTCGGGCGCCTGGCGCAGCACGTTCTTCAGCGCCACCTGCCAGGAGTCGGTGTCGACGCCGACGTCGCGGTGCGTGATGACGCAGCCCTTGTGCTGGTGGATGAACTCGACCGGATCCTCCACCGTGACGATGTGGCCGCGTGTCTTCTCGTTGCGGTAGCCGACCATGGCGGCGAGCGTGGTCGATTTACCCGACCCGGTGCCGCCGACCACCACGACGAGGCCGCGCTTGGACAGCGAGAGCTCCTTGAGGATCGGCGGCAGATCGAGCTCCTCGAAGCTCGGAATCTTCGCGTTGATCATGCGGATCACGCAGCCGACGGCGCTCTGCTGCATGAACGCGCTGACGCGGAAGCGGCCGATGCCCGGCGGAGCAATCGCGAAATTGCACTCCTTGGTGGCGTCGAATTCGCGCGTCTGCCGGTCGTTCATCAGCGAGCGCACCAGAGTCGCGGACTGCTCGGCGGTGAGCGCCCGCTCGCTTTGCGGCCGGACCTCCCCGTCGATCTTCAGCGCCGGCGGGAAGCCGGCGGTGAGAAACAGGTCCGAGGCCTTGCGCTCGACCATCCGGCGCAGCAGATCGTGAATCAGCTTGATGGCTTGATCGCGGTCCATAGGCATACTCAGGCGCGCCCCCTCGTCAAATTCGGCTCGCCGCGCACGGCATCAGAGGCTGTCCTTGTTCTGCGCCTTGAAGCGCGCTTCCTCCTTGCTCACCAGACCCTTGGTGAGCAGCTCCGCGAGGCACTGATCGAGCGTTTGCATGCCCGAGGCCTGGCCGGTCTGGATCGCCGAGTACATCTGGGCGATCTTGCCCTCGCGGATCAGATTGCGGATGGCGGGCGTGCCGATCATGATTTCGTGTGCGGCGACGCGCCCACCGCCGATGCGCTTCAGCAGCGTCTGGGAGATCACGGCGCGCAGTGATTCGGAGAGCATCGAGCGCACCATGTCCTTTTCGGCGGCGGGAAAGACATCGACCACGCGGTCGATGGTCTTGGCCGCGGAGCTGGTGTGCAGGGTGCCGAACACCAGGTGGCCGGTCTCGGCGGCGGTGAGCGCGAGGCGGATCGTCTCCAGGTCGCGCATTTCACCGACCAGCACGACATCGGGATCCTCGCGCAGCGCCGAGCGCAGCGCCTCGCTGAACCCGAGGGTATCGCGGTGCACCTCGCGCTGATTGACCAGGCAGCGCTTCGAGTCATGCACGAACTCGATCGGATCCTCAATGGTGATGATGTGGTCCGGCCGGTTGTCGTTGCAGTGATTGACCATCGCGGCAAGGGTGGTCGACTTGCCCGAGCCGGTCGGGCCGGTGACCAGCACCAGGCCGCGCGGCAGCATGCACAGGTCGCGGAAGATCTTCGGCGCGTTCAGGTCATCGAGCGACTGGATGTTCGAGGGAATGGTGCGGAACACCGCCCCGGCGCCGCGGTTCTGGTTGAAGGCATTGACGCGAAAACGCGCCAGCTTCGGAATTTCGAAGGAAAAGTCGGTCTCGAAGTACTCCTCGTACGCCTTGCGCTGCTTGTCGTTCATGATGTCATACACCATGCTGTGCACCTCCTTGTGCGCAAGCGGCGGCATATTGATCCGCTTCATGTCGCCGTCGACGCGGATCATGGGCGGCACCCCCGCGGAGAGGTGCAGGTCCGAGGCATTGTTCTTGACGGCAAAGGCGAGCAGTTGCGCGATATCGACCATCGGGTCTCCGATCGGAGTCGGTTCGAGCGCTTCCCGCGCCTGACCAGTCGTCGCAGTATAACGGAGGGGTTCGCTCATCCATATGATAAGGGCTTCGCAGAATTTGCCCGAGCGCGTGCGCGTGCTGCGCGAGCGCATCGCCGCGGCGGCGGCGCGCGCGGGCCGAAATGTGGCCGACATCACACTTCTGGCCGTGTCCAAGGCGCAGCCGGCCGAATCGGTGCGCGCGGCGGCCGCGCTCGGCGTTGCCGATTTCGGCGAGAGCTACCTCAACGAGGCGCTCGGCAAGGTTGAGGCGCTCGAGACGCTCGGGCTGACCTGGCACTTCGTCGGCCGGGTGCAGGCCAACAAGACCCGCCCGATCGCCGAGCGTTTCCAGTGGGTCCACGGTCTGGAGCGACTGCACATCGCCGAGCGCCTCGCCGCGCAGCGCCCGGTGCACGCCCCACCGCTCAATGTGTGTATCCAGGTCAACCTCGCCGGCGAGCAGAGCAAGGCTGGCGTCGCGCCCGAGGCGCTGCCGGCGCTCGCCGCCGCGATCGGACCTCTGCCCCGGCTGCGACTGCGCGGCCTGATGTGCATTCCGCCGGCCGAGACCGATCCGGCGCGCCAGCGCGCCTGGTTCGCGCGCCTGCGCGAGCTGCGCGACGCGCTGAACGCCCAGGGCGCCCTGCTCGACACCCTCTCGATGGGCATGAGCGAGGACTTCGAGAGCGCCATTCTCGAGGGTGCCACCATGGTACGCATCGGCACGGCGCTGTTCGGCCCGCGCGCCCCGCCGGCATGAACACAGCGCGGCGGCGCGCTCCAGCCGTTACAATTGCATCCCTATGAATCACCTTGACATGGCGGTGCTCGGCGGCGGCCACATGGGCCGCGCCCTGATCGGCGGGCTGCTCCGCCAGGGCATGCGCCCCGAGCGCCTGGCGGTCGGGGAGCGCGAACCGGCAGCCTGCGCGGCGCTGCAGCGCGATTTCGGTCTGACGGCCGCGAGCGACAATGCCGCTGCGATACGGCATGCGAAGCTGGTGGTGGTGGCGGTCAAGCCGCAGGATGTCGCCGCGGTGCTCAGCCCGCTTGCCGGAGAGCTGGCCCGCACGCGCGCCCTGGTCCTTTCGGTGGCCGCGGGCGTACGCGTCGCGGCGCTGCAGCACTGGTGCGGACCTGAGATCACGGTCATGCGCGCGATGCCCAATCGCCCGGCGCTGGTAGGCGCGGGTGTCACGGGGCTGTTCGCGCCGGCCGGGACACGCCCGGCGCACGTCGCGCTCGCCGAGCGGATCATGCGCTCGGTCGGCGAAGTGGTGCGGGTCGATTCCGAGGAGGCGCTCGAGGTGGTCACGGCGCTCTCCGGCAGCGGACCGGCGTACTTCTTCCTGTTGGCCGAATGCATGGCGCAGGCGGGCGTCGAGCTCGGTCTGACCGCCGAGGCAGCGCGCACGCTCAGCGTCGCGACGCTGCACGGCGCGGGCGTTCTGGCGCACAGCGGCGCCGGTGAGCTGGCGCAGCTGCGCGCAGAGGTCACGTCCAAGGGTGGCACGACCGAAGCGGCCCTGCGCACGTTCGAAGCCGCCGGGCTCGACCGGATCGTCGCGCGCGCCATGCAGGCGGCGGCGGCGCGCAGCCGGGAACTCGCCGAGCAGTTTCGTCCCGCCTGAACACGCCCGCGGACACCGCCTATGAGCGCACTCATCTACATCATCGAGACGCTGCTTTCGCTGGCACTGTTCGTGGTGCTGGCGCGGCTGCTGCTGCAGCTTGCGCGCGCGGATTTCCGCAACCCGCTCTGCCAGGCAATCGTGCGCCTGACCAATCCGCTGATCCGGCCGCTGCGGCGCATACTGCCGCCGGTCGGCAAGGTGGACACCGCCTCGGTGGTGGCCGTGGTCCTGGTCGCCGCGATCGAAGTGGCGCTCGTATTCGCACTCGAGGGCATCGGCTGGACGGGGCCCTGGGTGTGGCTGCATGCCGTCGCGCTCGAGATCGTCCGCACCCTGCTGTGGACCTATTTCTACGCCATCATCCTCTACGTGCTGCTCAGCCTGGTAGCGCCGGGCGGCTACTCGCCCCTGCAGTCGATACTCGCTGCGCTGTGCGAGCCGGTGCTGCGGCCTTTCCGGCGGCTGATCCCGGCGATCGCGGGTATCGATCTGTCACCGCTCTGGGCTTGCATCCTCATCCAGGCGCTGCTGATCCTGCTGCACGCGTGAAGCGCAGCCGCTGCACACAGCGCGCGGGCGCGCCCCGCGAAGCTGAACCGCGCCATGCACGACACATCAACCAATAGCGCCAAGAGCCGGAACTGGTTGGAAATTCGCGGGGACGATTGTCTGCTGCGCATACGTATTCAGCCACGCTCGTCGCGTGAGTGCATTGACGGCGTACGCGACGGGAGGCTGCTCGTAAGAGTGACGGCACCTCCAATAGACGGTGCAGCCAACCAGCGACTCATACGCCTCCTGTCGCATGCACTTGGCGTGCCGAAGTCAGACGTTTCTCTGCTTCGCGGCACAAAAAATCGCGACAAGGACGTCTGGGTGCGCGGCGCGGCCATTTCCGCCGCGCAACTCGCCGACGAAATCTGACCCGCGAGTCCGCGGGCGATGGAAAACCCTTTTAAAAAAGCCGTTTCAGCGCTCGCGCGAGCAAAAAAAACAGTTGCGCAGATGCGCCCATGTGCTATTTTCCGCGGCGATTCTTACTTTGCGCGACTGCACAACAGCGCGCACATTCATTTATTCGAGGAGTAGCGCAATATGGCGAAAAAGGGTAGCGCTCCGACCAAGTCGGAAGTCCTGACTCAAATTTCCAAAGACACGGGGCTCTCGCGCAAGCAGGTCGGCAGCGTGTTCGATTCGCTGAACGGCGTGATGAAGAAGAGCCTGCGCAGCAATGGCCTGTTCACCATGCCTGGGCTGCTGAAAATGAAGGTCGTGAAGAAGCCGGCCACGAAGGCACGAGAGGGCGTCAACCCGTTCACGGGCGAGAAAATGATGTTCAAGGCAAAGCCGGCCAGCAAGAAGGTTCGGGTGATGCCGCTGAAGAACCTCAAGGCGATGGTCAATTCCTGATCGCGTTCGAGATGTAAAGTTCGGCGGGGTTCGCGGAGCGAACCCCGTTCATTTCGTGGCGCTCGGCGCGGCCGGCGCCGCTCAGAGGTCGCGATTCATGAACTGCACGACCGCCTCGCGCAACTCGTGCAGCCGCCCATGGAAGAAGTGCCCCGCCCCTGCAAAGGTGCGCAGCACGGGCGGATTCGCCTGCCGCGCCGCCCATTGCAGCACGTCGGCCGGCTCGATCACTTCGTCGGCATCGCCCTGGGCCAGCATCCAGGGGCAGCGCGGCGGGGGCACCCCATCCATCGAGACCCGCCCGACGCCCGGCGCCACGAGCACCAGTCGCGCCGGAGAGGCGCGCGCTGCGGCCCGCACGGCGACCGCCCCGCCGAAGGAAAAGCCGGCGAGCCACAGCACCGCGGCAGGCCAGCGCGTGCGGCCGTAAGCGATTGCCGCGAGCGCATCCTCGGTCTCGCCGCGACCCTCGTCATAGGCTCCGGCGCTCGAGCCAACTCCACGGAAATTGAAGCGCACCACCGGGGCACCGCATTCCTCGAAGGCGCGCGCCAGTGTGTACGCCACCTTGTTGTCGAGGGTCCCGCCATAGAGCGGATGCGGATGGCAGACGACACCGAAGGCGGCCGGCGCGGCAGATTCGCTCGCGCCGTTGTCCGCCACCGGCGTCTCGACCAGAGCCTCCAGATCGCCGGCCGGCCCGGGGATGACCCGTCGTTCGGCGCGGGGCAGCTTCACGCGGCGTGGCCTGTCGCGAGCTCGACCAGCAGCCGGTTGAGCCGCTGGACGAAATCGGCGGGATTGCCGAGTTCACCGCCCTCGGCGAGCTCCGCCTGCTCGTAGAGCAGCAGCGCGAGCGCCGCGAAACGTCCGGAATCGGCGAGGCCGTCGAGGTATTTCACCAGTGGATGTGCCGGATTAAGCTCCAGGGCCGGCTTGGACTGCGGCACGCTCTGTCCCGCAGCGGCGAGGATCTTGCGCATGCCGGCGCCCAGATCGTGCTCGTCGCGCACCAGACAGGCCGGAGAGTCCTTCAGGCGGGTGCTCGGCCGCACCTCCAGCACGCGCTCGCCGAGTGCGTCCTTCACGCGCTTCAGCAGCCCCTTGCTCTCCTTCAGCGCCGCATCGCGCTCGCGCCGGTCCGCCTCGCTCTCCAGGGCGCCGAGCTCGAGTTCCCCGCGGGCCGCATCCTTGAAGCGCTTGCCCTCGAAATCCTCAAGCTGCCCCATCATCCACTCGTCAATGCGGTCCCCGAGCAGCAGCACCTCCACGCCGCGCTCGGCCAGGCGCTCGATGTAGGGGCTGCGGCGCGCCGCGGCGACGCTTTCTGCCGCGATGTAATAGATCCGCTCCTGGCCTGGCTTCATCCGCGTCACGTACTGCGTGAGGCTCACCACGGGCTCATCGCCCGCCTCGTGCGTGCTCGCAAAGCGCAGCAGCGGCAGCAGCGCGGCGCGATTGGCCGCGTCCTGACCGACACCCTCCTTGAGTACCAGACCGAATTCCTTCCAGAACGCGGTGTATTTCTCCGGCTCGTCCTGCGCCAGCTTGGCGAGCATGTCGAGCACGCGCTTGGTGAGGCTGCCGCGGATCGCCTCGACCTCCGGTTCGCGCTGCAACAGCTCACGCGAGACGTTCAGCGGCAGATCGCTCGAGTCGACCACGCCCTTGACGAAGCGCAGATACAGCGGCAGGAACTGCTCGGCTTCGTCCATGATGAACACGCGCTTGACGTACAGCTTCAGCCCATGCGCCGCCTCGCGCTGCCACAGGTCGAAGGGCGCGCGCCCCGGGATGTAGAGCAGGCTGGTGTACTCGCGCTTGCCCTCGACGCGATTGTGGCTCCAGGCGAGCGGTTCGGTGAAATCGTGCGCCAGGTGCTGATAGAACTGGCGGTACTCCTCCTCCGTGATCTCGCTGCGCGGCCGCACCCACAGCGCGGTGGCCTGATTGACCGTCTCGTACTCGAGGGAGGCCTCACCTTCCTTGCGCATGCGCACGGGAAAGGCGATGTGGTCCGAATACCGGCGGATGAGCGTGCGCAGCCGGAAGGGGTCGGCGAACTCCTTCGCCTCGGGCTTCAGATGCAGCTTGACCGCCGTCCCGCGTGCCTCGCGCGTCACCGTCTCGACGGTGAACTCTCCGTCAGCGCGCGACTCCCAGCGCACGGCGGCTGCGGCCGGCTGCCCCGCCCGGCGCGAGAGAACTTCGACCCGGTCCGCGACGATGAATGCCGAGTAGAAGCCCACGCCGAACTGGCCGATCAGCTGGGCGTCCTTCTGGCGGTCGCCCGAGAGCGAGCGGAAGAACTCGGCGGTGCCCGAACGTGCGATGGTGCCGAGATTGGCGATGGCCTCCTCGCGCGTCATGCCGATGCCGTTGTCGATGACCGTGACCGTGCCCGCCTCGGGGTCCGACTCGACGCGGATAGCGAGTTCCGGGTCGCTCTCGAGCAGCTCCGGCGCACCGATCGCGGCGAAGCGCAGCCGGTCATTGGCGTCCGAGGCGTTCGAGATCAGCTCGCGCAGGAAGATCTCCCTGTGGCTGTACAGGGAGTGGATCATGAGCTTCAGCAACTCGCGCACCTCCGCCTGAAAACCGTGCGTCTGGCGGTCGGAAGCTGTGCTCGATGGGATCTCTGGGCTCGTCACGGTCCACTCCTGATTCTCTGCGGAGCGGAGCATTTTGGGCGCGGCGGGCGGAATTTCAATGCATCCCAGGGCCGGACCGGGCCGCCCGAGCGCATGACGGGCACCCCCGGCGGCAGCGCGCGGCGTTCAGATCCGGGATTTGGGCCGGGCGATCGGGCAGATCAGGCCGGCAGGCGCAGCCATTGGCCGATCAGGCTGCCCCAGGCAGGCGGCGGCGGCAAGGCGGTCAGCTCCTCGAGCGCCGCGCGGGCGATATGGCCGAGAGCGGCCACCAGATCATCGAGCTCGTCCCACCAGAGCATGACGCATTCCATCAGGGCTCTCCCGCGCTCAATGATTCGGCGGACTCGGCGGGCCGGTGAGCGGCGAGGCTTGCGCGGCCGGCTCCTCGCTCCACGCATTGCGCATGCGCTCGGCCCAGTTCTTGTAGTTCGACCAGGTATTGAGATTGCGGGTGATGGCATCGTGGCGGGCGCGAACGTTCTGCATGCGTTCGACCCAGCTCGGGAACGATGCGCTCGCCGCACCGTTGCCGTCGGCCTCCTCTGGAGCGCCGGATGGAACGCCGCGCTCCCTGAACGATGAACTCATGGACGCACCTCGGACAACGGGAGTCCAGGGTACGTTGCGCGCGCTCCGTGCGCAGGTACTGGTTCACAGCCGTCCGCTCTCCCCGACGGTGGAAAACCGAAATGCCCGGCTTATGAAACATTCAAAACCATTATGTCACATGCACGGGGAACATCCGCCGCGGCCGCGCCCGCCGCTAGGCGACCAGCCGGTACACGGGACGATAGACACTTCCCGGCAGCTTCATCCGCCCCTGCTCGACGAACGCTGCGAGCAGCTCATCGAGCAGGCGCATGATCTCCCTGTCGCCGGCGAGCTCGTACGGGCCGAGCCGTTCGATCGCGTGAATGCCCTGCTCCTTGACGTTGCCGGTGACGATGCCGGAGAAGGCCCGGCGCAGATTGGCCGCCAGCTCGTGCACGGGCTGCCCGCGGCCGAGCGCGAGCGCGCGCATCGACTGATGCGTGACTTCGAACGGATGCTGAAATTCCGGCCGGATCGACAGCAGCCAGTTGAAGTTGTACGAGTCCTTGCGCTGGTGGCGGAATTCACGCACCGCCTCGATGCCGCGCACCATGTGCCGGCCGACTTCGGCCGGATCGTCGATGACGATAGTCAGGCGGGCGAGCGCCGCTTCGCCGAGCGTGCCACGGATGAAGCGGCGGACATGCTCGAAATAGCCCGCGCTCGTGTGCGGCCCGGTGAGCACTACCGGGAAGGGCTGTTCGCGGTTGGCCGGGTCGAGAAGAATGCCGAGCAGATAGAGGATCTCCTCCAGCGTGCCCGCCCCGCCCGGCAGCACCACGATGCCGTGCGCGAAGCGCACGAATGCCTCGAGACGCTTCTCGATGTCCGGCATGATGACCAGGTGATTGACGATCGGATTGGGCGGCTCGGCCGCGATGATGCCGGGCTCGGTGATGCCGATGTAGCGGCCATGCCCGATGCGCTGCTTGGCGTGCCCGATGGTTGCACCCTTCATCGGTCCTTTCATCGCTCCGGGACCGCAGCCGGTGCACACGTCGAGCCCGCGCAGACCGAGCTCATAGCCGACGCGCTTGGAGTACTTGTACTCCTCGTTGCCGATCGAGTGCCCGCCCCAGCAGACCACGAGATTGGGGCGCGCCTTGCATTCGAGCATCTGGGCATTGCGCAGGATGTGAAAGACCGCGTTCGTGATGGAAGCCGAATCACTCAGCTCGAACCGGCCAGGCGCCAGGATCTCATTCGAGGTGAACACCACGTCGCGCAGCACGGCGAACAGATGCTCCTTGATGCCACGGATCATCTGGCCGTCGACGAAAGCGGCGCCCGGGGCGTGGTGCATCTCCAGGCGGATTCCCCAGGGCTGGCGCATGATGCGGATGTCGAAGTCGCGGTAGCGGTCGAAGATCTCCTTGGCGTTGTCCGTATCGGCACCGCTGTTGAGCACCGCCAGCGCGCACTTGCGGAACAGCGGGTACAGACCGCCCTGCCCGGAGTCGAGCAGCTTGGCGATTTCCGCCTGAGACAGGTTTTCGAGACTTCCGCGGGGGTGAACGCGCGCTGCGATGAATTCGGGCTCGAGGTCGTTGTTTTCCATCAGGAACCGGACGGGGTCAAGGCTGGATGTCGATGCGCATGCCGTCGCGGGTCATCATCCAGATCTGCATCATGTCGGCGTCGGACACGGCGATACAGCCGTCGGTCCAATCGCTGTGCAGATAGTACGACAGCGGGCTGTTCAATCGGTTCGGCAGGCCGTGGATCATGATTTCCCCGCCCGGCTGCCAGTCGTGCGCGCGCGCGCGAGAGAGATCGGCCCGGTTGGGATAGGAAATCTGGATCGACAGGAAGAATTCACTGCGCGGATCACGCCGTATCAGCCGATACCAGCCCACGGGGGTGCGATAATCACCGGAGCGCTCTTTCGGCCCGTTCGGCATCAGACCCAAGTGGATCCTGAACGACCGCACCACCTTGTCGCCGTTCATCAAGTACAGCCGCCGCGCTGACTTCTTCACCAGGACGTATTGCACGTGCGGCAAGTGCGGGTCCGCGAGCAGCGGGACTCGGCCGACCCGAGGCGCGGGCGCGGCGTATGCAAGCGCGGCGACGGACGCGAGCGCCGCGGCTGTCAAGATGATTTTCGGCAGACGCATGCGTGCATTATAAACATCGCACGAGCCGCGCGGTGCCGGTCAGCCGGCGGCGCGCGTCGGGACGATGCGTGGAATCACCAGTGGGGTTCCGGGGTGCAGGGTAAAGAAATCGGTATTCGGGTTGTACTGGCGCAGCAGCCACGCCGGCAGCCCGTCGAAGCGCTGCGTCAGCGTCCACAACGAATCGCCGCTGCGGGTCACGTAGGAGCGCGTGCCGTCGATGCGGTGGCTGGCGAAGTAGCTCGCCTCCAGAGCACGGTGATAGGCGATTCGCCGCTGCTCGAACTGCTGCGGGGTCACATGCCGGAAGTCCAGCCTGATCCGCTCCCCGATACGCACCGGCTGGCTGAAGGCCAGATGATTGATGCGGCGCAGGTCCATGGCGCTCACGTTCAGCCATTCGGCGTAATAGCCGAGCGACTCCGCCGCGGCGACCCGGATCGTGCCATTGGGCGCCACCGTGTAATCCGTCGGATCGACGCTGTCCGCCGGGACGCCCTCGGGGCCGAGCATCGGGCCGAGCGCCTCGGCCTGGTTGGCCGAGACGGGCTGAGGATCGCTCGCGGAATCCGCGCGCGTGCCAGGAGTGCCGAGCCGTGCATCCGCCAGTGCCTGATTCGGGCCCGACGCCAGCCGCGATGCCGCGGGCGGCAGCGCCACGCGGTCAGCCGCGGCATTGGCGGCGAGGACCGTACCGGCGGGCGGCCGCAGTGCGTGAGTCGCCGCCGGAAGATCATCGGCCGTGAGCGTCGCGGCGGTGCCCGGCAGATGCAGCGGCTCGCCAATGCGCAGCACGCTGTTGAGCGCAATGTCATTGAGCCGGGCAAGCACCCAGGGACTCACGCCAAAGCGCACCGCGATGCCCGAGAGCGTGTCGCCCGGCTGAACCCGATAGACCGCCGGCCGCGCCATGGGCGGCCCTGCCGCAGCCGCCAGCTGCACCGGGGGCCGGCTCACGCCCGGCAGCCGCAGACGCTGCCCGGCGCGCAGCACCCCGTTCACGGGCATCCCGTTGAAGCGGGCCAGCGCCCAGATGTCCAGGTGATAACGGGCGGCGATGCCCGAAAGGGTGTCACCCCAGCGCACGCGGTACACGGGAGGCCGCAACTGCTCCGCGAGGAGCGCCTGCGGCCCGAGGCGCGCGCTGAGCTGCGCCACGCTCCAATCCGGCCCGCTCTCCGGTAAGCGCAGTCGATATCCCTTCGGCACATCGAGCTCGCCGTCCCAGACCGGCGGCAGCAGCGCCGGGTTGAGCTCGCGCAGTTTCGCAGGGGTGACCCTGAGTGCCCCCTCGATCGAGGCCACCGAGACGTAGCCCGGCAGCGTCACCTCGTGGAAGTGCTCCTCCGGCAGCCTGTGCAGGCGGCCGAAGTAGCGTTGGGCATGCTGTTCGACGTACAGCGCAGCGAGAAACGACACATAGAAATTACGCGAGGCGAACCCAAATGTCGGGGCGTGGTAGCGCGCGACGATGGTGGCGATATTCCGGGTGCCGAGAGTGTGAACCGCGCGCAGCATGCCGGCCACACCCTGATTGTAGGCCGTGATGGCCAGCGGCCACGTACCCAGGACCCGATAGTTGTAGGCGAGCAGCTGCGCTGCCGCCACGGTGGCGCTGAACGGATCGAACCGCTGATCGATCGCCGCGCCGATGCGCAGGAAAGGCCGCGCCGTGCCCGGCATGAACTGCCACAGGCCCGCCGCGCCGTCCTTGGAGTACGCGCGCGGGTTGTAGGATGACTCCACCAGCGGCAGCGCGGCCAACTGCGCCGGCAGGCCTTGCTCGGCGAGTGCGCGTGCAATGGCATGATGCCACGCGCCGGAGCGGATCAGCCCCGCCCTGAAGCGGTTGGACTGGCCGAGTTGGAAGCGGATGTCGTCCGCCGCCTCGCGCAGCCGCGCCGCACTGACATGCGGCCCCCATAAGCCAAGAATGCGCCGCTCTTGCGGCGTCAGCGGCCGCACTCCCGCCGCGATGCTGCGCAGTTCGGCGGCGAGCCGGTCACGCTCGGCATTGACCATGTGTTGACGCTCCCACGGCGAGCTACCGGGAGCGAAATGTACGGTCGCATAGACGACGCCGAGGTTGTTCGGGTCATGGAGAAAGCCCGCGTTGGTATCGATCTGCGTGTAGACGCGGATCCAGAAATCCACCGCCGGACGCAGCTGCGGCGGACAGGGTAGTGCCGCATCGGCCGCAAACGCCTGGGCCGTGAACGCGATCAGGAAACTCACCCAGAACAGGCGTAACACGCCGGGCACCGGCCTGGCATCACCCGTCGATTTCATTTACACCTCGAGCTACGCAGAATTTACCAGTTCACTCAATGTGTTGAGACTGCTTTAGCCATATCGCACAATCTAAAATGCTGGAATAACGTCGATTTTTCTTACATTCCTGCGCATCTGGACTCTCTGGAAACCTGTATCGCGCATCATCGCGCAAAGAATATGGGAAACCAGTTCGGATAAGTGCACATTACGTCACATTCGTGCCGGGATACAGTGCCGATACGCAATGAGAGCGAGCTAGGACGATGACCTGGCACAGGTATTGCTGGTAATTGCGCACTTCGGGCCGCTCGCCGGCCCAAGGGGGAAGAGCAAGCGATAGCAAGGAAATTCCGAGAAAGCACGGGCTTGCTGCGCACACAGACGCATGCTGTACCGTGCCGACCGATAAAAACAAGAAGCACGACTCGATGCAAGCAAGCGACCGACCCCGCGCAAGCGGGGTCTTCTTTTTCCGCAGGCCGCTGCGCTGCACCTAGGAGACGGGTCGCCGGCGCGCGGCGAGCTCCACCGTGCCGAACAGCAGCGCCGCGAGCAGGGCAGAGGCAAACGCATAGAAGTACGGCACCGCCTGGCCGAACAGGAACAGCGCACCCATGATCAGGTTCGACAGGAATTGACCGATCGCGCGCGAGACCGACAAAAACCCCATGCCCCGGCTCAGGCGGGTGTGGCTGACCAGCGAGGACACCAGGGTCGGCTCGAAGGTCTCGACCGCCCCCATCCCGAAGCCCAGGACCGCGACGGCGGCGTAAATCGCCAATGCCTGCATGTGCAGTACAATGCTGAGGCCGATCAGACCCGAGCCGAGCGCCGAGGGCGCATAGCCGAGCAGCCACAGCGCGCGGGCAGAGGAGCCTCGGCGTGCGCCGAGCACGTAACCGCTGAGCGCCGAAACGCCAAGGTAGACCACGTAGGCGAGCACACCCCACTCGTAGCCCGCCGCGGCATGCGCCTCGGTGGCCGTCACGATCGGGAAGCCGAGGTTGTAGAAGCTGAACCCATAGAGCGTCGCGGAGATCAGCAGCGCCCCGAGCACCAGGCGCGGCGGCGCGCGCGTGCCGACCGCAGAGGTGTCGGGTGTCGGCTGTGCATAGACCTCGCGGCGACGCACGAGCAGCAGCAGCAGGGTCGATACCAGCAGCGGCACGACCGCCCACAGCATCAGCGTGGTGACCCGCACCTTCAGCCACAGCGCGCCAAGTGCAATCAGCGCCGAAAGCATGCCGCCGCCGATATCGAGCGCGTGCAGCGTGCCGAATGCGCGCCTGCGCTCCTGCGGCGGCGTTGCGCTCACCAGCAACGCCCGCCGGGACGGGCTGCGGAAATAGCGCGCCCACCAGCCAAGGACGTACAGCAGCGCCGAGAACCCGAGGGAATGCGCCAGACCCGCGAGCGCCATCAGCGGGATCAGCGCATTGCCGGCCACCGCCACGCGCTTGCGGTCGAAGCGGTCGCCGGCCAAGCCGCCGAAATACGACACGAACGCGCCTCCGCCGAACGCGATGGCCGTGACCACTCCGTACGCGTAGAGCGAGGCGTGCAACTGAAACACCAGATAGAGCGGGAACAGGGCGGTGATGCCCTGATATCCGAGGTCGGCGCTGAAGGCCGAGAAGCACAGCAGCCAAGCATCACGGGGCAAGGTTTGTCTGCTCATCAGGACCATTCTCCTGCCGGCGCGCCGTCGTTTCTCGCCGCGCATTGCAGCGGCGAGCGGCCGCTCGGCCATGAGGCTCATCCGGGCCGTCGGCCATATCGCGGCACATCCTACCCGCGCGTCTGCCGGCATGCGAACCTGCCCCGCCATGGATGGCGCCCGCACCGACATCAGGGCGGAGGTCGCGCGGTCCAAGCGCGGCGTGCTAACGGTGCGTTGCGCAGAGCGCGGCCACCTGTGCCGCAATCGCCAATGCCGCCGTGAAGCCGGGCGATTCTATGCCGTACAGATTGATCAGATTCGGCACGCCGTGATCCTGCGGTCCTTGGATGAGAAAATCGCCGGGCGGAGCGCCGGGTGGTGTGATTTTCGGACGAATGCCCGAATACCCGGGGTGCAGTGCTCCGTCGGGCAACTGTGGCCAATAGCGGCGAATGGCACCATAGAAGCGCTCAGCACGCGCCGGGTTCACCGCGTAATCGAATGAGCTCACCCACTCGACATCCGGTCCGAAGCGCCCCTGGCCCGCCAGATCCAAGGTCAGATGGACCCCCAACCCACCCGGCTCGGGAACCGGATAAATCAGGTGGGTGAACGGCGCCGTGCCGCGCAGCACGAAATAGTTGCCCTTGGCGTAATACGCAGCAGGGATACGCGCCGGCGGAAAGCCTTCCAACCCACGCACGACCTCCTGCGCCTGCAATCCCGCGCAGTTTATGGCCAGCGCGGCCTCGAGTGTGGTGAGGCCATCGCGCGTAGCCACCTCGAGAACGAGGCCGCCGCGTTCGCAGCGGCCGCGCCGCACCGCGGCCCCGAGAGCCACCGAGCCCCCGGCACACTCCAGATCACCGAGAAGAGCGACCATCAGACCGTGAGTGTCGAGGATTCCGGTTGACGGCGAATACAGCGTCGCACAGCAACTGATGGCCGGCTCAAGCTGCCGGGCCTGCGCGCCGGACAGCCAGCGCAAATCATCGACGTCATTGGCGCGCGCCGCGGCATGGATCGCCTGCAACGCGGGCAGCTGCTGCGCGTCGGTCGCGACGATCAATTTGCCGCAGCGTCGATACTGCACGCCGTGCGAATCGCAGAATTCGTACAGGCGACGCTTTCCGGCCACGCACAAACGCGCTTTGAGTGATTCTGCCGGGTAATGAATACCCGCGTGGATGACCCCGCTGTTGCGCGAACTCGTCTGCGTGCCAATTGCGCTGTGCGCTTCGAGGACGAGCGTTTCGCGACCGCTCAGCGCCAGCTCGCGCGCCACCGCCAGGCCGACCACGCCCGCGCCGATGACAACACAGTCGATCCGCTCCGCCATCTGAACGCCACTCCGCAAGCGAGGGGGGCGCCCGCCGCGGCCCGAGCCGCGGCACATACGCCAGTACGTCCGCCACCGCAACCCGCGGCGGCCCCGACGAGTCAGCGCAAACGCCTGCAGCGCGCATCGAGCAGCGATTGCGCTTGCGGATGCGCTCGCGCTGCAAGCCCGCGCGTTGCGCGCGCAGACTGCGACGCGGGCAAGCCCCTCTATGCTTTGCGGGCTACGGCATCGATGAGCGCCGAGCGGCCCCGATGGCCGCTGCCTTCGGCGAGCACCGCCTCGTGCTCCGCAAGCTCCAGCCACTGCGCCTGCGGCAGCAGCTCGCGCAGCAGGTCAGCCGTGTACAGATGATCGAGCCTTCCCGGCCCGCCGGTGCCGTACTCGAGCTGCTTGGGCGCATATCCCTGAATGAGCAGCAATCCGCCCGGCTTGAGCGTCCGCCACATGCCCGCAAACAGCGCGGGGCGCTGGGCGGGAGGCGCAAATTGGATGAAAATCGCCGCGACCGCATCGTACTGTTCTGCCGCCCAGTCCCAGGTATCGGTCCCCGCGACATGGTAGTCGATCGATAGTCCCCGCTCCGCCGCCAGCGCGCGTGCCTTGTGCACCGCGACGGGAGACAGATCGAAGGCACTCACCTCGTGGCCCTGCGCGGCGAGCCAGGTGCTGTTGCGCCCCTCGCCGTCCGCGACGCACAGCACGCGCGAACGAGGCCGCAGACGCTCGCTCTGCTTGACGAGAAAGGCGTTCGGTTCCAGGCCGAACAAGTATCCCGGCTGCGAAAAGCGCTCGTTCCAGCGTTCGAGCGCGTCGTTGAAACCCTGCGGCGCCGATGGTGTCATGGGCACCAGCTTACCAGGGGCGCGCCGGCGCGCAATCATCGCGCAAGCCGTGTGCCGGTGAATGGACGGTGTGGCGCCTGCATCACACCGGGCGATGGTATGGGGCAAAGATTCGCGCGGCGGGAACCTTGCGCACAACGGCCCTTCTAAGGGGACATCGGGCACCGCGTAGCGGGCCATCCCGCTCAGCGCGACTCCCGTCGATGCCAGCCCGCCGCAATCGACCCTGATCGATCCTGATGGTCAGGGTAAATCCAAGATCGGGCGTCGGGACCGGCCGCTGGAACGGGCTGTTCGTGGGGGTCGTATGAGTGCAGCTGTCGAGATGAGATGCGGGACCGTCGCGAGAAACAGTCCGTTTCTCAGAGCATTGCCCGTCGTGCCGCTCGCGGTGTTGATGGCCCTCGCGCCTATGCAGGCGTACGCCGGCAATGCGCCGCGCAGCGCCGGCCCTCCGCCGGCCTCCAAGGCGCCGGCACCCGCCAAGAAGGCGCGCAAAATGCAGTTGAGTGCCCGTGCCTGGTGGCGCAAGCCCTGGGTGCTGCCGACCGCGGGCGCAGTGGCCTTCCTCACCGCCATGCGCATCCACGAAGGCAGCAGTCACGGACCCTTCGGCATCGACTACCGGTTGAAGGCGCAAGACAAAAACGGCTTCTTCTCACGCTCGAATCAGCTCGGCCTGGAGTTCGGCACGGTGGCCTTCGAGGCGGCCGGCGCCTTGTTTCTCGGCAATCACAAGGGGCTCGGCCACGTGTTCTGGCAGTCGGCCGACGCATCGGTGTTCGCCGGCTTCGCCGCCGATGCTCTTAAATACACCTTCCGCCGCGCGCGTCCCTTTCAAAGCAAGGGCCCGAACGCCTTTTTCCAGGGCACCGATCAAAGCTTCCCGAGCGGCGAGGTCACGCTGCAGGCCAGTTTCGTCACCCCGTTCATCCTGCACTACCGCCACCGATACCCGTGGATCTGGGCCGCCGAGCTGCTGCCGGTCTACGACGCCTATGGGCGGATGAAAAGCCAGGGTCACTGGCAATCGGATGTCATCGCCGGCTGGCTGCTCGGCACCGCCTTTGGCTATTGGGCGTCGCAGCGCAAGGTCCCGCTGCTTGTTGAGATCCTGCCGCACGGCGTGTCAGTCGGCTTCTACAAGAGGTTCTGAATGCGCCGGCTGCGGGCAATCATTCTGCTCGCGGCGCTGCTTGCGCTCACCGGCTGCGCGACGCTGCCGGGCGGCCCGCGCTGGGGGCAGAACGTCACGGTGCGCCCCGGTTGGGCCCGGGTGCGCCGGGCGGCGCTTTCGGCCGCCACCGACCCCTGGGTGTGGGGTCCGCTCGCGGGCGCGGCGGTGCTCCAGGTGGATAACCTCGATCACCGCATCTCCCGCTGGGGCCGCACGCACACGCCGATTTTCGGCTCGAACGCGAATGCGACCCGATGGAGCTACCGGCTGCGCAGCGCATCCGTCGGTGTCGACATCGCCGCGCTGCTGTTCGCGCCGAGCGGCCCGTTCGGCAAGAGCTGGCTCGAAGACAAAGCGAAGGGATACCTCGTCAACCTGGTCGCAGCCACGACGGCAATCGAGTCCAACACCCTGATCAGCCGCATGGTGCGCCGCGAGCGGCCGAACCGCGTCAATGACCACAGTTTCCCCTCCAATCACACCACGGCATCGGCCGTGTACACGCGGCTGGCAACGCTCAATCTGCAGCAGATCCCCATGAATCACGGCTTTCGCGACGCGCTCGACGTCGGCCTGCACGGCCTGACGTTCGCCACCGCCTGGGCGCGCATCGAGGGCGGCTGGCATTATCCCTCGGACACCCTCTTCGGCATGGCGCTCGGCAACTTCTGCGCGGATTTCTTCACCGATGCGTTCATGGGCCTGAACCGCGGCCCGCGCGAGCGCGTCGCGTTCTCGCCGCTGCCCGGCGGCGGCCTGCTCACTTTCTCTGTGGCGCTCGGCCAGCAGCACTAGGTCGGCGCGCCCCGGCGCCGATCACTCGTAGCGCAGCGCCTCGATGGGATTGAGCGCCGCGGCCTTGCGCGCGGGGTAATAGCCGAAGAACACTCCGACGACCGCGGAGAACACGAACCCCCCGAGCGCGGCCGAGACCGACAGCTCGATCGGCCAGCCCGCCACCGCGGAGACCAGCTCCGAGGCGCCGACGCCGACGAGGATTCCGGCTGTGCCGCCGGCGGCGCTCAGGAAGACTGATTCGGCGAGAAACTGCAGCATCACGTGCGCGCGGCGTGCGCCGAGCGCCATGCGCAGTCCGATCTCACGCGTCCGCTCGGTTACGGACACGAGCAGAATGTTCATGATGCCGATGCCGCCGACCAGCAGCGAGATCGATGCAACGGTGGCCAGCAGCAGCGCCATCACCCGACTGCTGCCCTCCGCAGCGCTGGCGATCTGACTGAGATTGCGCACGCTGAAATCATCGGTGCCGCCCGAGCGGATGTTGTGACGCCTGCGCAGCGTCGCGGTTACTTCCTGCATCGCCTGCGGCACGAGCGCCGCGCTGGCCGCCTGGACAAAAATCGCGTTCACATAGCCGGTCAGACGCGGCTGCATCCCGAACGGGTTTGGCTCCGGCAGATAAGTCGTTCCGGCGTTCTGCGCCTCAGATTGAGTGGGGGCCGCCACTCCGAGCACCCGCCGCTCGGCCGTCGTGAACGGAATGACCACCAGATCGTCCTGATCCTGGCCCATCGGCGACTGGCCCTTCGACTGATAAACTCCGATGACTTTGACCGGTACACCCTTGATCAGGATGGTGGCGCCGACGGGATTTTCATACGGCTGGAACAGCTCCCGGGAGACCGTCTGCCCAATGTCCGCCACGAGCGCCGCCGAATCGACGTCCGCGGTATCGAAAGCGCGCCCGGACGCGATATGCCAGTTGGTGATGGCCGCGTAGTTGGCACTGGTGCCGAGAATCGCGGTGCTCCAGTTCCGATTGCGATACTGCACCTGTCCGCTCTGGCGGATCATGTAGCCCACCCGCACGATAGCCGGGTCATCGCGCCGCAGCGCCGCGGCGTCGGACACCGTGAGCGTCGAGGCGCTGCCGGACCCGGCCCGCACGCCGCCGGCAGTCAGCGCTCCGGGTATCACGACCATCATATTGGTCCCGAGGTTCTGAATGAGCTCCCCGACAGCCCGGTTGGCCCCCTGTCCAACCGCCACCATGGCAATCAATGCCGCAACGCCGATCAACACCCCGAGGGTGGTCAGTCCCGAGCGCATTTTGTTGCGGCCGATCGCCTGGATGGCGCTGCTCACGATCATGCGCGTGAACGGCAACGTATGCGCGCGCGCCGGCTGCGGCTGGATCGTCGGCTGCGGAGCCTGCGGTGCGGCCTGCGCCTTCGACGCGCGCCGCTCGTCGGAGATGATCTGCCCATCGCGCATCGTGATCACCCGATCGGCGTAGGCGGCGATGTCGGACTCGTGGGTCACCACGACGACTGTAACGTGGCGCTCCCGATTGAGTCTGACGAGAATCCGCATGATTTCGTGAGAACTACGCGTGTCGAGATTGCCGGTCGGCTCGTCCGCGAGCACCACCGCGGGGGAGTTGATCAGCGCCCGCGCGATCGCGACTCTCTGCTGCTCGCCGCCAGAGAGTTGTGCGGGCGTGTTGCGCTCCCGCCCCCCCAGCCCGACCTGATTGAGTGCCTCCCTGGCGCGTCCGGTTCGCTCCGCGGCGTTGGCCGCCCCGCGCGGATCATAGTAAAGAGGCAACGCAACGTTTTCGAGCGCACTGGTTCTCGCCAGCAAGTTGAAGCTTTGGAACACGAACCCCAACCGCTCGCCGCGCAGGCGTGCCAACTCCGGCTCACCGAGCGCGGCGATGTCCGATCCTTCCAGGCGGTACATTCCACTGCTCGGCCGATCGAGACAGCCGAGCACGGCCATCAGGGTCGATTTGCCCGAACCGGACGCGCCCATGATCGCCACCAGCTCGCCGCGCTCGATGGTCAGGCTGACGCCCGCCAGCGCCAGGACCTCGACGTCACCGGCGTGGTATACGCGCCGCAGGTCGCGTGTCTCGATCACCGGAGTGTTCACGTGGAGCAACCCACGCCGTTACAGGAACGGCGAGCGGCGGCGGGGCGCGGTTCCCGTCTTGTTCTGTGCGTTATCGCCGGCGCGTTCGCCGACGATCACCAAGTCCCCGACCCGAAGCTCGCCGGATTTGATCTGCGCGTAGCTGTCGTCCGTCACTCCTGTCACCACGGGCACGGCGAAAGGGCGTCCGTCACGCAGTGTCCAGACGTTCTGAGTCGCCGCTCGGTCCTGAGCGCTCTTGGGCACCGATTCCGGCCAGTAGCGCAGGGCCTCCACCGGAACGCGCAGAGCATCGGGTATATCCGTGGTCACGATACGCACGTCCGCAGTCATGCCCGGCTTGAGCAGCAGCTGCGGATTGGAGGCAGCTACCACGACATCGTAGGTCACGACGTTCTGGATGGTCTGCGGAGACTGCCGCACCTGCGTCACCCGCCCCTGGAAGACATGAGCCGGAAACGCCTCGACCGTAAAGGAAGCGGTATCGCCGGCCTTGACTTGACCGATATCGGACTCGCTGACGTTTGCATCGACCTGCATCTGCGTCAGATTTGTTGCGATGAGAAACAGCGTCGGCGTCTGAAAGCTCGCAGCGACCGTCTGTCCCTGCGTCACATTGCGCGTCACGACGATGCCGTTGACCGGCGAGGTGATGCGCGTGTAGCCGAGGTTGACCTCGGCGGAATGCAGGGCGGCCTGGTGCTGCTGGATCGTTGCCCGATCGAGATTGACCTGTGCACGCATCTGCTCGTACGCGCTGCGGGCCGAATCGGCTGCATCCTGTGAGGTCAGGTGATCGGCCAGCAGCCGCGTCTGGCGCTCGATGCTCACTCGCGCATAAGCCAGACTCGCCTCGTCTTTGACGAGCTGGGCGCGGGCGGCGGTGAGCGCCGCCTGATCCTGGTCGACGACCACTTGGTAGGGCCGCGGATCGATGCGCGCGCACAGCTGCCCGGCCTTGACCTGCGTGTTGTAATCGCAATACAGCGCCTGGATCACGCCTGAGACGTAGGTGCCGACCTGGATGGTGACCACCGGGTTGACGCTCCCGCTCGCCGTGACGTATGGCGCCACGCGTCCCCGGGTCACCGCGGCGGTCATGTAGGTAATGCGGGGGGGCGGATTGAAGTAGCGCCAGAGAGCGAACGAGACCGTCGTGACCAGCGCGATCGCAAGCGCAGCGCGCACGATCCAGGAGCGCATGCGGGGCCGGCCACCCGGGCCCGCTGAGTCGCCGCGATTGACGCCTGGCGCGGCGGGCGATGCCCTTTCGTGACCTGTTCCTGTGGGAGTGTCCATTGGAGTTTCGGCCCCTCGAACCGATAGTACGACGGGCGGGAGCGACGGTTAAGACGCATTTGTGCGTACGAGCTCGGATGGAATCAACCGCCGCGGTGGTGCTCACAGCCGACGGCGACGGACGAGTTCAGGCTGAAAGCAGACTGTACAGCTCGTCTTCCTGAGCGAAATGCAGGGTGAGGATCGCGTGCAGGCCGTAAAGCAGGCGACGAATGTCGCGCAGGTCCTCCGCGGTGGGCCCCGCCGGGGGCAGTTGCGTCACCCGGCGGGCGAAGAGCCTGCTGAGGCGGCGGATTTCCCCGTGGGTGTGGATCAGCGGTCCGGTGGGATTCTCGTCCGCAAGCATGTTTTCGAGGATGGGGTACACAGTCTGCTGCTCATCGTTCTCGTGCGGCAGCAGTTCCTCCTCGATCATCCGCGCAGCCTGCTGCAGCCTCACCCGCGCCTCCGCCGGCGGCAGGCTGTCGAGCCGCATGGCGAGCTCGGCCAGCTCGCTCACCCGAGGTCGGAGCGAGCGGTGAGTGGTATCCAATGCCTGCGCGAGGCGCATGGCTTGCGCGCTACTGGCGAGACCGGCACCGCCGCCGGACAGAGCGCGCAGCGCGTTGAGAATGACGAGCACGTCGATGCCTTCCTGCAGCAGCGCGCCGGTGATCGGCGGGATGTACCCTGCCGCAGCGAATCCCATCGCGATGACCGACAGGCCCATGCCTACCCAGACACTCTGCAGCGCAATACGGCGGGTGCGCTGCGCAATGTGCACCGCGCGGGCCACGCCCTCGAAGCGATCCGACATGAGTACGATGTCGGCCGCTTCCGAGGCTGCGGTCGCACCGCGCGCGCCCATGGCGATGCCCACGTCAGCGAGCGCCAGTGCGGGTGCATCGTTGATCCCGTCGCCGACCATCGCTGTGATGCCATCCCGCCGAGCCGCACGAACCACGTCGACCTTGTCCTCCGGCGCGCGCTCAGCGAACAACCGGTCGATGCCGAGCGCGTCGGCAACCAGCTCACCGACGTCGGGGTGGTCGCCCGTGACCAGATGGATGCGGCGTATGCCGGAGCGGCGCAATGTGCGCAGGACACGCGGTGCCTCCGGCCGGATATGATCCTGCAGCAGCAGCACGCCGGCGAGTGTGCCGTCGATGGCGACGAACACGCAGGAGGAGCCGTCCGCTGCCGCGCGCAACTCGACGGCGCGCACTGCCGCGGTGCGAGCGGTTCCCGGCGTCACGAAATCGTGTTGTCCTACGGCGACACGGCGGCCATCAACCGTACCGCCGATCCCGGCGCCCATCTGTTCGTGCACATCCGCGGGAAAGGCCAGCTTCAGGCGCCGGGCGTGTGCTTCGGCGAGGATGGCCGGCGCGAATGGATGAACGGAAAGCTGTTCCAGCGACGCCGCGTGCCGCAGCAGATCGTCGGGCGCGGTCGCACCGATGGCCTCCACCGCAACCACGGCGGGGCGGGCAGCAGTGACAGTCCCGGTCTTGTCGAGCAGAATCACCCGCGCTCGGGCGAGGGTCTCGAGCGGCGCGCCCCCCTTCATGATGATGCCGCTGCGCGCGGCGCGCGACACGCCAGCCATTATGGCCGCAGGCACGGCAAGGATCAGCGGGCACGGTGTTGCGACCACCAGAACCGCCAGCGCCCGCTCGGCGTGCCCGCTG
>JAKAYU010000080.1 GCA_021809525.1 Pseudomonadota bacterium
GATCTAATACGCGCTTGCTGTCGTTGGTCCAGCCGACTGTAACGTTCGGACCTGGATACCAAGTGAGCCGGCGAGCGGGTCCACCCTGCGCGGGCATCACGTATACCGCCTGATTGCCGTCGTGATCGCTCGTGAAGGCCAGCATCTGTCCGTTCGGCGAGAAGATTGGGGAGCTGTCCTGCCGGTCTCCTGAGGTGAGCCGATACGCAGCCCCTCCCCGGCGGCTTACCGACCAGAGACTGCCTGCATAGGAAAAGACGATACGGTTCGCGTCGACGGTGGGGTGCTGAAAGAGGATGGGCGGGGTTCGTGCCTGCGCCAGAGCGATGCCCGAGAGCAGACAGGCCGAGAGGAGCGAAAGACGCGTCGGCGACGAGCGCATGGGAGTTCCCCCTTTTTAAGCGGTGGGTCTATCGCTCCATAACGGCACGTGCGTGCGGTCATCACGAGGCTCCGCACCATATTCGAGTTGAAAGCGAAGCCAAGCGATCCCCAGAAAAATCGGGTTAATTTAACCCGGCGCGGGGTTGCGACGCAAGGCTGGACGGCAAATGGGCACCCTGCTCGCGACGCGCCGGTGCATCGCGATGCTATTGGCGTGGAGTTGGTTGCGAATCAGCTGCCAATGACATCGTGCCGTGACGCGTGCATCACGCGGGTCCGAAGGGTCCAATTCGCGCCCTTTCGGTTAGCGGCCTCACCAGTGCGTGTTTACCAGAAGTGCTACACAGATGAATATCCCTGCGGCCAAAAGCACCGCCCGCCACCACGGAACAAAATACGGCGCCGCCTGCGAGGGGAGCGAGTGTCCTTTGAAGCCGTGGACCATGGCCGGCACCAAATTCTCTTTGCGCGCAAAGCGGTAGAATCCGATCGCAGTCAGATGCACCCCGATCAGCAGCAGCAGCAGCTGAAAGTTAGCGGCATGCCAGTGGGCAAACCGCCTGCCCGTCTCGAATGAGACCCATCGGGACCACGGCCCAGAGCGATCACCGTCGACATTTACAGCAAACAGGCCAAACGTGGTCTGCAGCACCAGCAGGCCGAGCATGGCAACAATGCTCAACGCCCCAAGCGGATTGTGCCCGATTGGCGCCAGCGATTCGTCACCGGCGTGCCCGAACAGCGTACGTGCATAGCGCAACGTTGCGGCAGGCCCCCGGACGAAGTTGCTGAATCGCGCCGTCTGCCCTCCGCAGAAACCCCACGCCAGCCGGAACAGCACCGCGCAGAGCACGCCGTAACCGGCAAGTCGGTGCCACTGCATGTGGTCTGTCTCGGCAGTCCACCAACAGATCCCGAACAACAGGACAATGGTCCAATGCGAGAGCCGGGTCGGCAGATCCCAGACCCGAACCCGCCCGCCTTCTGCCCGTTTCGCGGTCACGGCGCATTACCACCAGCTGCTGCGCGCGCGGAATTGCCTGTGGCAGCTGCCACAGGCGTGACCGAGCTCTCTCGTACGAAACACAAGCGCCCGACGATCGCGACGGACAGAGGCCTGCTGCAGTCCTCGGGCCTGATTCAGGAGTCGCTGCGCCGCGCGTGCAAATGCCTGTGGCCTCGCCCAGATTGCCTTGCTCGCTCGCGTTTTGACTCCATGGCCCTGTCCGCTGCCTGGCGGAAACCAGTTCGGCAGTGCAGACGCCAGGCGTTCGATCTGATCAGCGTCGCTTGCGACAATGCGCCAATTCGGGCGTGAGCCCCAGGTCTGATCCCGCAGCGACTTGAAAGTCCTGCCCAGGGCCCGAAAATGATTCTGGCGAGCGTGGATGATTTGCGGCAGGCCGGCGGCGCCCGCGGTGCCCGCCGCGCCCACAGCCAACACTGCGCCGATGATCAGCATGCGACGGCTGGCGCCGCCAATTCTCATCGCAATAGACTTCATGTTCCTCGGTTCTCGATGCGCACAATACGATAGCGCGGTCCCTCCCGCGCCAAGGAGGAGCGCCGGGTACAGCGACAGGTCAATTTCGTCAAGGTTCGCGGTGGGATCGCGGAGTCTTCCGTTGCAGTCTGCCGCGGATACCGGAGTGTCCTAGCATACCGAAGAAGCATGAGGCGTGAAGTTGTTTTTCACAGCCTGAATGCGTCTCTGCACGGCGACGTCCTGAACCGCCGGCCGATGGCTCGCTCGGTTGGCGTGCCGGTGGTTCGACCTGATCGACAGTCAACGAGCGGTCGAGTCCCCGTGCACGAGCGCGGGCGGTGCCGCCGCCCGCATGAACAGCGATTCTCCACGGATGGAGCTGTCTCAGACTCGGAACGGTTCGGCATGGCTCCCAGACGGCGAGTAAGTGCTCAGACCACCACGAACGGACCCGCACGCTGTCAGCGGCGAATCGCTCGAGCGAGCGCGCGCCAGCACGCGCAGCGCCCGATGGGTCAGGATATGCGCCAGCCGGATCGGTATCGACGCACCGCGCGGAACGGTCGCCCGATCGATCCCCCGGCACGCCACGGAGGCAAGCATAGCTCGGGTTTATGACGGTTTCCGGTCATCGGCGCCGCTCGCGCCCCTGTCGTAATGCCGGACACACACAGGTCCGTGCCGCCCTCAGCTGAACACATCCGCGCATCGAGAGCACGGAGTACCCGCCGAACAAGTGGCGCGAGCCGCCCGCGCCGTGATCCGTCCGCAAGCTCGGCTCATGCTGGGGCGCTCCGTCGTAGTGCGAGTCGCCAATGCCGTCCCGCAGAACGAACTCAATTTCCCGCCGAATCCCAGTGATCTGGGCGTCCCTCATCCGAAATGGACGACCTGGCAGCATGTCGGAGCGCGCCTCACGGAGCTAACGCAGGCAATTTACTTCCTCTCAGCCCAAGGCGGTGCTTCGCGCATCCGGTTCCCGCAGCTCGACCGCCCGTACCAGACCGGCATCGTCATGGCACAGCGAATTGACCCTTGGACTCACGGGATGGCTGCTCAGCAGTGCCTCGGGCGCTGTCTGCAGTAGCGCACGGGCGTCGACGGGGGTGCCTCGAAGCCAGGCCGCGCAATCTTCGAGGCGTAGGATCGCGGGCATCTCCCGTGTCATGGTTTGAATCGCAGCGAGCGAGGCATTCGCCGGCACCGTGAGGATTGCGCAGCCCTCGATGACATCGCCATCATCGGTCTCCGTACGATCCCACAGTCCGGCTACGGCGAATATTGGCCGATCTGCTGCGTGTACGAAGTACGGTTGGCGGTAGCCGGCTGGCATCAAGCGCCACGTGTAGAAGCCGGCGAACGGCAGGATGCAGCGCCGGCCATTGAGCCAGGGGCCGCGGAACAGCGGGGTGTCTTGCAGTGTGCCGCTCGACAGTCGCAGCCAGTTCCCGGCGGAGGCATCGCCATGCGCCCACTCGGGAATGAGGCCCCAGCGCACCATGACGCCTTCGGAGCGGCCTTCGTGCAGACGCACAACCGGAACGTAGCGCAGCGGAGCCACGTTGAAGCTCGCTGAAAAGCGCCACAACATGCTCTGCGGGGCCAGTTCACCCTCGGCAAGGTCCTGACCCGGCAGGACGTATCTCTCGCACATTGCCGCAGCCTATTCCCGGCGGACGCCGCTCGCCTGTGACCCGGTTCACCGAATCGGGTCTAAACGGGTTCGACCTGCTATCGTCTTCCCGGGGCTTCGTGACAACCGACTCGCGGTGATAGAAGTGAACCGGCCGAATTTCTCCGCAGCAATCGTAGTGCACGACTGTTGCTGACTCTCAAACTCCGGATAATCCGCGCCCGACGGTGTTCCCGGGCTATGCGCAGGCGGACCGCGCCGCGGTGCAGCGCATCAGGGATGCCCTTGCGCTCCTCGGGCTCGAGGCCTGGTACGAGCAGAGCGGCCTGCTCGGTGGAGATGCCTGTAATCAGAGGATCCGCCGCCAGATCGGTGACCGCGATTTCTTCATGCCTGTCGTCTCGGCGCGGACCGACGCACCTCGCGCAGGCTATCTCCGCAGAGCATGGGGTCTGGCCATCGAGCATACCCTCGATATGGCGGACGACACGATGTTTCTGGTGCCCGTGGCCATCGACGGTACTGCGGGGGCGCATGCACCCATCCCCGCCGCGATCCGGACCGTGCCGTGGGTTCGGGTGCCGGGCGGGCAGCCCAACGCGGTGCTCGGCGCCCTCTGCCGCGGTCTCATCGCCGGCACGGCCAGCGGCGCCGGATTCCCTCCTGCGCTCCCTGCCATGGGCAGTCGCGTTGCACTTCCCGGCGCATTCCGACCTGCTGTTCCTATTCTTCACCGCATGATCTTCCTGATGGGGCTTGCTTATCTCGCTTACGACAAGTCCGTCGCAAACCGCCTGCTGCAGTCGGTCCATCTGTTGGTCCTGCTCTGCGGCTTCGGGCTCCATCGTTTCTCGACGACCGGTAGTGGTTCGGCAAGCACATGAGGTATTGCGCGCACGCTGCGACGCTGTGCGCCAAGTTCGTTTTGTCCGTGACCGGCGCGGACCACCTGGTCGACGCCGAGGAGGTCATTTTTCCTCGCCAGCATCAGTCGCTGTCACGGATTCGCGTGGGTTGTGTACGTGCTGAGCGGTCTTGACCGCCCCGTAGAGTGCGCAACGGCGCGTGAGCACGATGAGTGCCTGGACTGCGTGGAGACGGCCTGGACCGAGAGCCAGCGCCGCCATTTCGCGCGCCAAGGCGAATGGCTGGAGCGCAATGGACGGCGCACCTGGCTGTTGAAGCGGCTTCTGTTCGCGATCATTCCGCTCGCGACCGAGAGCCCTCTCCTGCTCGGCCGTGGCGCAAATCATCTGCTACCACCTGGAGCATGAGCCTGGCTGGGTCTGCGGTGACGCAAGAGGCTGTGCGCCGCTTCGATCGGCCGCGGCCTGCGAAGCGTTCCCCGGCAACAACCGGCCGCAAGCGGGAGGGTATTTCCTGATAATACTTAAGAGAAATATCTTATAAGATAATGAAATTAAAATTATTTTACGAGTGACGAGCTGGCCTCATCGCTCCATCTGTGGAGCATTGACCAGCCTGGCACACGCCCCGCGCGCCTTGCGGCCCGCAACTTTTGCGGGACATCGGTGTTCTAGGTGCAAGTTCGGCCGCAGGTTGCTGGGTCCTTGCCCGTCATCGCGGCGATGACGGCCGCTGCGGGATGTGTCCCGGGAGCGCGAGCCGCCGCAGATCGATCGGCCGACACAGGTCGTTTCTCTTGTGGGCTCACGATCGAAGGAATTTGCCATGGCCAGATCGACTGTCAGACTGCTGGTGCTCATTGCCGCGACGCTCCTCACGTCGGTGGCGACCGCTGCGCAGAAGTCCTACGACCGGCAACTCGCCGCACCCGCAGGCGGCCACCTCAGGTTTCACACCCAGGTCGGCTCGGTGACAGTGGTCGGGCACTCCGCCCGGGATGTGACCATCCATGCGGATCTGCAGGGCCCGAGATCCTTTCTCGACCGCCTGCACATCAGCGCCCGGCAGAGCGCATCGGGAGTGAGAATCTCGGCACACCTGGCCCACGGTAGCTGGTTTCACTGGTTCGACTTCGGGTTGCACCACCGGGTGCGATTCACCGTCGAAGTCCCGCGCGATTATCCCGTTGAGCTCCGCACCTCCGGCGGCAGTCTCGAGGTGCAGGACCTCAACGCTCCGGTCCGCGCTTGGACCTCCGGTGGCCGGGTGCGCATGCAGGACATCACGGGCAGAGTCAAAGCGCATACCTCCGGGGGGAACGTCGAGGCGAACCAGCTCAACGGACCGATCCAACTGAGCTCCTCCGGCGGGAGCATCCACATTACCAATTCGACGGGTACGCTCGAGCTGCATACCGCGGGAGGCAACATCCGCATACGCAACGTCGACGGCAGGATTCATGCCGTCACCTCCGGCGGCGACATTAGCGCGGCGTTGCGATCAAATCACGGGATCAGCCTCAGAAGCGGAGGCGGCGACATCACTCTGCTTTTGCCGCTGAGTACCCATGCTTCGCTCGATGCGAAGACGGGGGGCGGCAGCGTCAGCAGCGAGTTTCCCTTCAGCACCACACAGATTGTCTCCGGCAGTCATCTGCAGGGCACGATCGGTGGCGGTGGCGCGCCCATTTCCCTGTATTCCGGCGGCGGAGACATTCGCATCAGACCGGAGAATTGAGCGTTCGCACCGATCCGATCGGAGCCGGCAGCTGCATGGTGCACCGCGGGCCGAGGCCTGCCGCGCGTCCCCCGCGGTGCCTTGGGAGCCTGCCTGCCGGCTCAATCCAGCGGGACCTCGAAGCTGGCATCGCTCTGCGCGGCCCAGGAGAGTAGTCCACCCTCGAGATGCCCCGGTGAACTGATCCCGGCGCGCAGCGCGATCGCGCAGGCAGCGAGGCTTCGCTGCCCGGAGCGGCAGAGAAAGACCGGGCTACCCTCGCCTGCAATCTCGGCCAGGCGGCGCTCAAGCTCGCCCAACGGAATGTTGCGGGCGCCATCGAGATGCCAGGCCGCGAACTCCCGCGGCTCGCGCACGTCGACCAGCACGAGTGTCGGTCCGGCTGCAATCAGGCCTCGCAGCGCGGCGGCCGACAGCCGCCGCGCGCTCACCAACGCCTCGGTGTTGCATAGACCGCCGCTATTCTCAGGCGCTGAGATGTCGGGATGCTCGCCGCACACGCGACACTCGGGGCGGCGGCTGACCGGCAACTCCGTGAAGGTGAGATCCAGCGCGTCGTAACACAGCAGACGGCTGATCAGCGGCGTGCCGATGCCGGTGGCGATCTTGACCGCTTCGCACGCCTGAATCGCCCCGAGGACACCGGGCAGGACTCCGAGTACCCCCGCCTCGGCGCAACTGCCGGCGGCGCCCTCCTGCACGTGTGGGAAGAGGCAGCGGTAACACGGCCCCTGCCCCGGCAGATAGGTCATCGCCTGACCTTCGAAGCGATGAATGGCCGCCGTGACGAGCGGCCTGCCGAGCAGCACACATGCGTCATTGACCAAGTAGCGCGTGCTCAGCCGGTCGCTCCCGTCGAGCACGATGTCGTATCCGCCGACGATCTCGCAAACGTTCTCCGCGCGGAGGGTGAGCGCGTGCGTGCGCACTGTGATGTCGGGATTGAGGGCGAGTAGCCGCTCGCGTGCCGCCTCCACCTTCAGCCGTCCTAGATCGCCGCTGACGAACAGCACCTGCCGCTGCAGGTTCGAGATCTCGACGCGGTCGAAGTCCACCAGACCCAGGGTCCCGACCCCGGCGGCGGCCAAATACAGCGCGGCGGGACACCCGAGCCCGCCGGTGCCCACCAGCAGCATGCGGGCTGCCTTCAGTCGCTCCTGGCCAGACCGTCCGATCTGCGGCAGGCTGATGTGCCGCTGGTAGCGTGCCCGCTCATCCGCCGAGAGCGTCACGGCTTACCCACCGCTCAGAGCGCAGATCACGTGCACGGTGTCTCCGCTTCCCACCGGCGCAGACAGCTCGCTCACCTCGCGTGAGTTAACGTAGAAGCGGATATGCGGACGAATGCGGCTCTGTTCGTCGACCACTCGGAAGCGGATTCCGGCGAAGCGCGCCTCGAGGCTCGAGAGCACCTCTGCGAGCGTGGCGCCCTCGGCGGGAACTCTGTGTGCGCCGTCGGTGTAGGAGCGCAGCGGGCTTGGAATGTGCACCTTGCAGCTCATGAACCGCGTGCCCTGAGTGCCCCTAGACGGCGTGAGTGACCGAGTAGATCTCAGGCAGATGCCGCGCGATGCATCGCCAGCTTTCCCCGTCGTTTGGGCTGGCCCAGACCTCCCCGCCCGTCGTCCCGAAGTACACACCGACACGCGCCAGATGATCGTCCGTGCACATGGCCTGGCGCAGAACGGTCAGCCAGGCCTGCGAGCGGGGCAATCCACTGTCGAGCCGCCGCCACCGTCCGCCCCCGTCGCCGGTGCGATAGACCGCCGGTTTGCCGCCGATCGAAGTGCGGGGCCAGACGGTCTGGCCGTCCATCGGCAGCACCCACGCGATGTCGGGATCGAGCGGATGCAGCACGATCGGAAAACCAACATCGCCGATACTCTTCGGCATGGCCGCACCGATCCGCTCCCAGCGCCGCGCGGGCCGGTCGAGCCGATAGATGCCGCAGTGATTCTGCTGATAGAGCCGGTCGGGCGCGCGCGGATGCAGCGCCACGCAGTGCGGATCGTGGCCGTAGGGGGCATTTGGATCGGGAAGGAAGTCCGCCGCGCAGCCCTCGTTGAGCGGCGTCCAGTCCGCCCCACCATCGCTCGACTCGAATACCCCGCCGGCGGAGATCGCAAGGTACAGGTGATTGCGGTCGCGCGGGTCAATGTTGATGGAGTGCAGCAGCTCCCCGTCCGGCGTGCCGGAGCCGACCCATCTTGAGCGCATCGGATGGTCGTTGAATCCCGCGACGGGCTCCCAGCGCTCCCCGCCGTCCGCGGAGCGGAACAGGCCCGCCGGTGAGCTGCCGGCATACCAGGTGCCGCGCTCGCTGGAATGGCCCGGCGTCAGCCAGAACACCTTCTGCACGGCCCGCGCCTCTTCGCCATCCGCAGCCTTGCGGAAGGCCGGCGGCCGCACGGCCTCGCGCCAAGTGCGCCCGCGGTCGCTCGAGCGGTACACAGTCGGCCCGAGGTGTCCGGTCTTGGCCGCCATCAGCAGCACCCGTGGCTCGCGCGGATCCTGCACGATGTGATGAATGATGTGTCCGAGAAACTGTGGACCTGCCAGCCTCCAGTTTCGCCGGTGCGCGTCCGGCCGAAGCATGAAGGCACCCTTGCGAGTCCCGATCCACAGCGTGGAGGCCATGGTGCACAGCATTCCAGGGCCATGGCACGCCGTCAACTCACTCAAAGCCGATGCCGGTGATTTGCCTGAGCGGCCGGCCGAGGCCGCAGACGCGGCACCCGCCTTGAGCAAAGACATGACAGGATTCGGCATGATAGCTGCCGAATGGGCCTCAGATGCGAAGCGTGGAGGCTTCGGAAGATATGACTGTAGTCTTTTGTTTCAAAGGCAATTTCGCGGCTCGGGCCACGCCACCGTCCCCCACCAGGGCCCCACGTCCCCTCCCCGCAGCTTCTGAGTGGGGCGGTCTGCGCCCGATCCTTCATTCGCGCCACACCCGTCTGCTCAGCACGACGCGGGACGCGCCCGACAGTTCAGGCATCGCGATGCCACGCGCGCGGCCAACGGCGGCGCGTTCTTGCTTGCCGTCCGCCTCAGACCCATTAATTGCGAAAAATGAGCTCGGGACTCTCCGTGTCTCCGGTCGAACCTGACGCGGTCCGTTCGGCCTGCTCTACGGCCTGCCGGACCAGATGGTGATGCGCGGAGCGTTGGCAGACCGGGTCTGCGTTCTCCGCCTCGCCGGTAAGGAGGTATGCCTGACAACGACAGCCGCCGAAGTCCATGGAGCGCTCGGCGCAGCTGCGGCAGGGATCCTTCATCCAGCCCTCACCGCGATAACGGTTAAATGCCGGCGAGTCGTACCAGATCGAACCGATGTCGGATTGGCGCACGTTGGGGAAAGAAAGCCCGGGCAACATACGAGCCGCATGACACGGCAGCGCCGTGCCGTCCGGCGCGATGGCGAGAAACACTGAACCCAACCCGTTCATGCACGGCTTGGGGCGGGTCTCGAAGTAGTCCGGGACGACGAAGAAGATCCTCATGCGCTCGTCCACCCGTGCGCGAAAGCGCATGGTGACCTCCTCCGCCTGGCGCAACTGTGCACGGCTCGGCAGCAGCTGTGCGCGGTTCAGCCATGCCCACCCGTAGTACTGTGCGTTGGCGAGTTCGACGTACTCCGCGCCCATCTGCTCAGCCATGCCGAGAATCTGCTCCACGTGGTCGATGTTCAGGCGGTGCAGCACGACATTCAGGACCATCGGGTAGCGGTACTTGCGGATGAGTGCCGCCACGCGTGCCTTGAGCTCGAAGGTGCGGGTGCTGCTCAGGAAATCGTTCATTGCGCGGGTGCTGTCCTGAAAGGAGAGCTGGATGTGAACGAGTCCGGCCTCCTTCAGCGCTGCGATGCGCGACTCGGACATTCCGACGCCGGAGGTGATGAGGTTCGTGTAGAAGCCGATTCGATGTGCTTCGGCAACGATCGCCTCCAGATCCTTGCGCACGAGCGGCTCGCCGCCGGAGAGCCCGAGCTGCACTGCGCCGGCGCTGCGCGCCTGCGCCAGGACCCGCAGCCATTCGTCGGTGCTCAGCTCCTCGCCGATACTCCCGAGATCCGTGGGGTTGTAGCAGAAGGCGCAATGCAGCGGACAGCGGTACGTCAGTTCGAGCAGCAGCCACAGCGGTGGTCCCGGCCGTGGCGCATGCGCTGCAGCCTCCTCTCGCGCGCCGTTCATTCGCGCAGTTCCAGCCACATCTGCCGCACGGCATGCTCGAGGAACGCACAAACCTCCGGGCCGAGGCCCGTGGCCGAACACGTCCGCTCGAGGTCCGCGACGATATCTGCCACCGTTGTCGCGCCATCGCATCGGGTCAAAATGGCCGCTGCGCTCTGGTTTAGTTTTACCATTCCTTCCGGATACAGCAGCACGTGCGCCGCCTGTACCGGCTCCCACTGCAAACGGAAGCGTTCCCGGATTGACGGCCGCGAGGCGCTGCTCACTTCGCCCATCATTGCACCCCGTAATGCTGCTGCATCGCGTCATTCATCTGCCACAGCACGTCGAGCTTGAATTGCAGGATGAGCAGCGCACGATCCTGCTCAGCTCGGGTCTTGAACCGCTCGAGCGTCGTGGCGAGACTGAACTGCACATCCCTGCGGGCCTGGCTCACCCTGTTCTGAAAGTACGCCAGTCCCGAGCGGTCGATCCACGGATAGTGCTCGGGCCACCCCGCCAGCCGCTGCTTATGAATCTCAGGCGCGAACAGTTCCGTCAGCGAAGCGCACACGGCCTCCGGCCAGGGCGCTCGACGGGCGAAATTCACGTAGGCGTCGACCGCGAAGCGCACGCCTGGCAAAACGTCCATCAGCCCTTCCACCCGCTCGCGCCTGAGGCCGACGGCCTCGGCGAGCCGCAGCCACGTCTCAATACCTCCCGGGTCATCATCATGGCCGTCGTGGTCGAGGATGCGCTGCACCCAGCTGCGGCGCACTGCGCGATCGTCGCAGTTGGCAAGAATGGCCGCATCCTTCACGGGAATGTTGATCTGATAATAGAAACGGTTGGCGACCCAGCCGCGGATTTGCTCCGGCCGCGCCCGGCCGCTGTTCAGCATCGCGTTGAAGGGATGATGTATGTGGTACGCGCGACCTTTGGCCCGCAGCTCGTGCTCGAACTCGCTCCGGTTCCAGGGGGCTGTACTCACAGAGTGATCTCCATGCCGTCCCACGCGACTTCGACCCCGCGCCGCTTCAGCTCGGCGCGCTCTGGAGAATCCTCATCGAGGATGGGGTTCGTGTTGTTCACGTGGGTCAGAATCTTGCGGGTCGCGGCGGGCAGTCGCGCGAGCCACTCCAGCATGCCACCGTCGCCGCTCTGCGGCAGATGGCCGATCTCCCGGGCCGTGTGACGGGACAGTCCGGCGCGCAGCATTTCATCATTGCTCCAGAAAGTGCCGTCCACCAGCACGCAGCTCGCCGACTGCATGGCCTGCCAGACCCGAGCGTCGATCGCCTCGAGACCGGGCGCATAAACCGCCGTGGCGTCCGTGCGCTCGTCGGCGATGAGGAGCGCGACGTTGTCCCCGGGGTGCGGAGATTGCCTGTTCGGCGAGTAGGGTGCCGGTTTGCCAGCCACTGGCAGCGCCTGCCAACGCAGCCCGGGCGTCCCGTCAACTTCAAATGTCATGCCGTCGGGCACCATGACCCGGTGGTCGATCCCGCAGTAATGCGACAGGACCTTGAGGATCGGGTTGCCGCGCGTCAGGTCGCCGTACACCGCGTCTGTGCACCACAGCGGCCACGGACGGGTCGCCTCCCGGAGCATGTATAGTCCGGTGGTGTGATCCACCTGACCGTCAACGAGCACGACCGCCGCAATCGCCGTGTCGCGCATGGCCCGTGCTGGCTGCAGGTCCGGACTAGCCCGCAGCTGCACCAGAATGTCGGGCGAGGCATTCACGAGCACCCAGGAGGCGGGGCTGCGCGTCAAGTGGTGGGTGGCTTCCCCGGTATGGCCACGCGTGACGGCGATGGAGGACTGTGTCCTCGGTTGGGCGCGCACGGCGCCGCTGCGCACACCGGCGCAGTTTCGGCAGTTGCAGTTCCACTGCGGAAAGCCTCCTCCGGCCGAGGAGCCCAGCACACGTATCTTCATAGTCGCGCGGGCACGAGGGGAACGCATGGCTCCGAGAGCGGTGAGGCGGCGCAGCGCCCGCGCCGCGCGGGCGCTGCGCCGTGGACGGATCGGTGACGGGAGGCCTTGCAGGGACAACCCCGGCGCAGCCTCACGCCCAGGACATCATGTCACTACCGATCAGCGATTGGCGATGTACATCGTGATTTCCATGCCGAAACGGAAATCAATCGGCCGCGGTGTTTGCCACTTCATAACGGACTCCTCTGCCAGATTTAGCCGCATATCGGCCGGCGCCGACCACTCCCCGTGAATAGAGCCGTGGCGCCGTCCGAATGCATCCTCGCCGAGACCGGCCGGTTCGTGCGAGCAGATCATCATGGTTAGGGCCTCGTGATTTTCATGAACCACGGAGCGCATCCGGGTTGCAAACGCGCCGCGAGCGCATAGCGCTCAGGCTGTGCCCGTCCACGGGCAGGGCGGCGCGCCGCCGCATGTGGCTGGGCGCGCCGCGCACTTCGATACGCCCGCGGGAGCGCGGTTCGATCCTCCGGTGTCATGCCCGCGCTTGACCGACATCAAGGCCCTGGCGTCTCGTCTGCTCGTAGAGTTCCGTTCAGTCTCGAAGCGGTGCTGACCATAACGCAGCTGTTCAAGGCGGTTCGAGTCGGGGCATTGCAGATCGGTGCTGCAAGCTGATCGCGTTGGACGGCTCGAAACTTGGCCGTCTTGAATCTTGACGGGGCCGATTACGCGCTGCAGGACTCTGCACCCATCTCGGCAGTGACCTCTCGAGCGGCGGGGTCGAGGGCGAGCAGCCCGTCTGTCCGCGGTATTTCGGTGAGTTCGCCATCGGTGCCGGCGCGGCGGTGAACGCCCCGACTTATGAGGACCTGCACACTTCCCGTGCGCCTGCACGATGGAATCGTCGAGGCCCGAGATGGCGGCGAGTGAGTCAGACGGGCCGCTTGCCGCGCTGAATCGTTTGTTGGTGCATGCGCTGCTTGCGCTCGCCGACGCGGGCGATGAGCGGCGGCGCCTGGCATGCACGCTGGCCGCATCAGCATGGTTCGCTCTGCGCCGCGGTCACTGCTGCGACGCGGAGCGCTTCACCGGCGCTGATGCACCGCCTGACCCGTGTTCGACATGACCGAAGCCAAGAGGAGCCTTCCGTGTCACAACCCAAAATACTCGATGCCCGTGCGCTCATTCCCATGGATCGCCACCGCCAGATCTTCGAAACGTACGATCGGCTGATGCCCGGGGAGCGGTTCGTCCTGGTCAACGACCATGACCCGAAGCCGCTGTACTACCAGTTCGAGGCGGAGCACGCCGGGCAGTTCTCGTGGAAGTACCTGCAGCGGGGACCGACCACCTGGCACGTCGAGATCGGGCGCGTCGCGGCTCAGTCGTGAATCCCGAAGTGCGCTTTGGCGGGCGGCGTCATCTTCTGCGGGGACCAGGCGGGCTCCCAGACGACGTCGATCGT
>JAKAYU010000315.1 GCA_021809525.1 Pseudomonadota bacterium
GTTGCTGAAGGAGATCGCGCGTCATCCGGTGCAGGTGCCGCCACCGCCGCCGTGGATACCGGCGTTCCCCAAGCAACCCACGTATCCGCAGTGCCCGGTCACCACCGGAACCTGCCAGTAAGCGCACGGGCTGCCGGTCCAGGACGGGCCGGCAGCCGCCGCATCACGGTTGTCCGTTCGCGCAGACCCTGCAGCGTGACGGCAGGGTCCGATCCTGCACGCGCATCATCCGACCGACCCGCGCTTCCTCGCGGCATCCTGGCAACGCGCCATGACTGCGCTGATCTACCGTGCCCGGCAGGTCGCAACGAGACCGCTGCGGGTGGGCCAGAGTCGAATATTCGATTCGGGTTCGGGGACCGCGACTGAGGTTCGGCGGCGCATCAGGCGGGGACGGCCCTCGAGTCCCTGCGCGCGGCGGGGTGTGAAATATCGAGATGCTGCCGGCGGCGAAGCATTCGCGGTGACCAGGCATCTCATCAACGGGCCGGCCCTCGTACGAGACGACGCGCTCAGGGGGACGCTGGTTGTCGCCAGCGCAAAGTTCGGCGGGGAGGTCAAATTGACGGGTTCAGCAGCGTTTCGGCGCAAGGCGGAGGCCCAAGCCCACCCGCTCGGGATCAAGGTGACCAATCCCCTAGTCGGTGAGCGGAATATACCAACGATACACTACACCCAATCTGCGCGACCGGCAGCACCCGAACTCGGCAACGGTCGATAAGTCTCTATGGGTCATCGGGGTTGTGAGCCCAATCACTGAACGGACGCCCCGTCTGTGTAGACTCATCCTCGGCCTCATCCCAAGCAAGGGTCCTGAAGGTCCTGTGGCGTGAAAATCAAGTACCGTCGTGGCGAGACGTCGACGAAAAAATAATTCCGGCGAGCTGCCAGGTCTCATCGGCGGCGTGCTGCTACTTGGCGTCGGCTTCTTACTGATCGAGCACGCTGCCGATTTCTCGATTCTCCTTCTTGTGCTCGCGGGTGTTGGCATATTCGTCGCTTTCCAGCGTTCACGTCTGACAGGACAAGCACTCGAGCGGCTGAGCAGTATTGTCAGTCTTCACATTGAGGCGCTGACGCGCCGGAGAGCCCAACTCGTCCAGCCAGATGCATACGGAAAGCCACAAATGGAGCGGTGGCAAAAAGAGATCGACTACTTTATTCAACAGCAGGTTATGCCGAGCGTTCCGCCGCGATACGTTAAGACATTACAGCGCAACAGACCAAATGTCGTCGCGGCAATTGAACAACAAGTTGTCGCTGCTACTACGCTCACCAAGCCTTTTGCGCAGTTCTCCGACGACTTTACTCCGGCGGAGTTCGAACTCTTCTGTGCACAGGTTCTCCGCCAAAGCGGATGGGATGCGCGGGTAACCAAGGGCAGTCGTGATCAGGGTGTAGATGTGGTCGCGGCAATGGGCGGGCTTCGCGTCGTCATTCAGTGCAAGCTCTACACGGGACCGGTCGGAAACAAGGCGGTCCAAGAGGTCTCGGCCGGGCGTGCGTACGAGAACGCCCACTTTGGTGTCGTCGTGGCGAACAGCCGGTACACCGCAAGCGCCGTGGCTCTCGCCAAGACGAATCGAATTCTGCTCCTGCACCACCGGGATCTGCCGAACCTGCACGGCATTATCGAGCAGTGGGCAGCGTCGCCGACCGCGTGAACGCACTGCATCGTGAGACCAGTGCCCGAGTGTGAGACTCACCACGCCAGCGAGCGCCGCCTATGGACGAGCTAGCAACTCCTGAGCGCTCGGGCCTCGGTTAGCGCATGGTGCCTTCGCGCCTCTCCGTGCACAGCAAACCACCACTCAATCCGGACGGCGAGCTCGGCGGCGTCCTCGACCTGCCAGCGGATCGCGAGAATCGGACCGCTGCCGTGAAACGCGGCAGGAGAAACCCTGTAAGCGCGACGTCCCAGAAGAACCTGTCTCCGCGGTAGTCACAGACGATGAGCGGGTCCGAGATCTCGCTCAAGAATGCTCGCAGCCGGCGCGTAAACTCGACATCCGGAATCGCCGCTTCGCCGCGATCTACCTGTGACCAGAGGCAGACGGCAGTCGAGCCGCAGCCACGCACTAAAGGTGCGCCAGCGACGCGCAGCGCGGGTGATGGCCCATTCGCGCAGAAGCGCGTAACAGCGCAGGCTGATGCGATGGCGATGGGGAGCTCAGCCGGCGCTCTTGATGGTGACGCGATAGGATCGGCAGTAGCCATAACTCGTTCTCCTGGAACGGGTGGTGGTCAGCCGCTCGGCCGTGCTCGAAAACGGTTGAGCGGCGCCTTGTTGGCTACTGGGATGCGGGAATTTCAGGGATTAGCCACGCACTTGGCCACAACGTCCCTGCCTGGTGCTCGTAAGTATTGGTCGGGGCAGGGAGATTCGAACTCCTGACCCTCTACTCCCAAAGGACAGTTGACATACGGACATACGCATAGCATGCTTTGACATATGAGAACCACTGTGCGCTTGGATGAAGCTCTCATGGAGCGTGCCCGGCAGGAAGCGGCGCGCCGCGGCATCACGCTCACCTCGCTCATCGAGCAAGGGCTTCAGCTTGCGCTGCGCCGTCCCCTGAAGCGTCCGAAGCACACTACCGTATTGCTCCCGGAATGCCACGCCGGGGGGGGTATCCTCCCAGGTGTGGATTTGAATGACAGCGCAGGTCTTCTTGAGCGGATGGATGGTCGCGATTGATCCTGTGCGACGTCAACGTCCTCATCTACGC
>JAKAYU010000081.1:0-6334 GCA_021809525.1 Pseudomonadota bacterium
CTCGCTACGTCGATGATGAAGCGGTATGCGCCCGAGACGCTCGGGGAATCGAGCAGCGCGTAAACGGTGAGCAGCGTCGACTCGGGCGCGGGCTTCTCCAGGTAGAAGGCGACGAAGTCGGGGAATTCCTCCGGCTGCGGCATCCCGGTGTCGATCGCCAGGCCCCGTTGCGACATGCCGTACTGTCCGGTGCCGTCGACGGCGCGGAAGTACGAGGCGCCCTGGAACACCACCCGGTCATCCTGCCAGTTGGTGTGGAACAGCACGTTGAAGCCGGAGAAGCCGAGGTGCGCTGGGATCTCGGCCGGCTTCAGACCGGAGCGACTGTAATCGAACAGCTTCGGGTCGAACAGAATCTGCCGCGCGATGCCCTCATCCAGCGCGTACATGCGCACCGGGCGGGTCATGGTGAAGCCCAGGTGATCGAAGCGGATCCGGAAGAAGAGGTCATCCTCGTACCACAGCGTGCGCTCGGGGCGGTAGGTGATCGACTCCCACTGGCTCCACGAGAGCTTGCGGATCGCCGGTGGCAGGGGCGCGAGCGGCTAGTTGTAGAGCGTGAGGGACATCGAGTGCGCCAGCGATTTCAGCCACCCGAAGGAAAACGGCCGGGGCGCCCCGAAGTGCGTGATGCCCCTCGGCGGTCCGTGCGGCCGCCGCTTGTGCTTGAACTCCAGGGGCCAGGGGGCGATCGCGGCGAGACTTGCCGCACTACTGCGCAGAAATCCGCGTCGATGCATCAGAGTATCCTCAGCTCTTTCGCCATTGTGTCCGCTTGCACCGCGCGAGCGCGCGCAGCCCCCCGCGCAGGCTGAGTGCATAGCTCAGCACGGGCGGCTTCATCGGCAGCGGCGCGTGCGGCGGCACGCGGTCCTCCAGATCGCGCAGCAGCTCGTGCGCTGCGGCGGCCTCGCTGAGCGGGCTGGAGCCGCTCCCGGTGGCGCCCGGCGGGTGAGTGAGACATTCGCTGAGCGCGGCGAGTTCCGCCGGCGGCGCGCTCTCCTCCGGTGTCAGGAGCAGCCGGTGACGGCGCAGCCACGTGGCCGGCGCGACGCGGCTGGTGAGCATGGTGAGCGGCACGGCGAGCACCATGCCGATGAGCACCGGCAGCAGCCAGCCGATGTAGTGCGGAGCGAACTTCAGGATGAGCGCGCCCCAGGTGAGCCCGATCAGCGCGTGTCCGGCGTGCCGGCGCAGCGCCTCGGCTAGGCCGATGCCGCGATCGCCCCGTTCCTGTGCGTGCCAGACGACCGGCTTGCCCGCCAGCGTGCTCACCACGAAGGCGGTGTGAAACAGCATCATCGCCGGCGCGAGCAGGATGCTGAAGAGCTGCTCGAGCAGCAGACTCAATCCGATGCGCGCCGCTCCGCCGAAGCCGCGCCGCAGCGCCGGGTCGCGGATCGCGAGCAGCGCGGCGAGCACCTTGGGCCCGAACAGTGCCACGGCGGTGAGCGACAGCAGCGCGGCGATCTCCCCGTCGCGGTAGTGCGGCCAGTTCGGAAACAGCCCATGGTGGCCCGGCAGGAAATACTGATGGCCGTGCACGGCCTGCAGGATGACGACGGTGGAGCTCAGCGCCAGCATCGCCAGCCACAGCGGTGAGGCCAGATACGAGAGCACCCCGCCGATCAGATGCACCCGGCTGAGCCAGTACAGCCCGCGCGCGCGCAGCAGACCGAGGTGCTGGATGTTGCCCTGCGCCCAGCGCCGGTCGCGCGCCGCGTAGTCGATGACGTTGGAGGGGATCTCCTCCCAGCTGCCCCGCTCGATCGGCAGCAGCCAGACCTCGTAGCCCGCGCGGCGCATGAATGCCGCTTCGACGAAATCGTGGCTGAGGATCTCCCCGCCGAGCGGCGCCGAGCCGGGCAGGTGCGGCAGGGCGCAGAAGGCCGCGAACGCCTTCAGGCGCAGGATGGCGTTGTGGCCCCAGTAGTTGCTGTCGCCGAGCTGCCAGTAGGCCAGTCCGCTCGCGAGCATCGGGCTGCTCAGGCGTGCGGCGAACTGGATGATGCGCGCAAATAATGTGTCGCGGCCCGCCGGCAACGGCAGCGCTTGGATGATGCCGGCGCGCGGATGGGCGTCCATCAGCTGCGCCAGCTCGAGCATCGTCTCGCCCGACATGATGCTGTCGGCGTCGAGCACGATGGCGTAGTCGTAGGCGCCGCCCCAGTTGTTGACGAAATCGGCGATGTTGCCGGCCTTGCGCGCGATGTTCTCCGGTCGTCGCCGGTAGAAAATCCGGCCGCGCGCATTATGCCGCGCGACGAGCGCGCGCCAGGCCGCCTCCTCGGCGAGGCCGATCTCGCGCTTGCGGGTGTCGGAGAGAATGAACAGGTCGAACGCGGCCTGCTCCGGGAGCTTGGTGATCGAGGACCAGATCACCTCCAGGCCAGCCGCCACCCGCGTGGTGTCCTCGTTGTAGATGGGCATGATCACGGCGGTGCGCCCGCGCAGCGGCGCAGCGACGCGCCAGCGCTCGGCGAGCTGCGCGGTGTCCGAGCCGCGCCAGCGGACGATGAACCCCGCTACGGCGGTCCAGAAGGAGCTTGCCAGCCACAGAAACAGGACGAAGAAGAGGACGAGCCCGGCGCGATCGAGATCGTTCAGGCCGTTGGCGGCGAGGATGTCCCACATCATGGTAGTGGCCGCCGCCGCCGTGAGGAGCGTCAGCCCGAAGAACACCGTGCGCCGCCGCCGAGCGAGCTGAGCGAGCCAGTCGGAGCGCCGGGTCACGAACCGGGCGTCCACTGATAGGTCCAGGTCTCGCTGAGCGGTGCACCGTAGAGCTCGAGGTAGCAGCGCATGTCGACCGGGCGCCCGCCCGTCGGCTGCAGCGTGAAGCGCACCCGCCAGTGTCCGTTCTCCGGCAGGCGCTGCGTCGTGATGTGCCAGATGCGTGCGCCGAGGGCGCTCACTACGGCGCGCACCGGCTGGCTGGCGTGCAGGCCGGTGAGGTCGCCTCCCTCGAAGTCGAGCAGCACATGGCGCAGGCCGCTCAATCGGTGCCCGTCGCGCACCACCGGCGCAATGCGCGTTGCCGCCACCTTGCCGCCCGGGGGCCAGCGCTCGCCGGAGTGCAGGTAGGCGGAGAGCACGTAGGAGAAGGCAAGCGGCTGGTCCGGGCGCACCGGAGCGCTCGGCACCCAGTAGGCGTCTATGTTGTAGTCGATGTCCTCGCGGCTCGGGATCTCGACCAGCTCGACGCCGCCGCGGCCCCACTGGCCGAGCGGCTCGACCCAGTAGCTCGGCCGCCGCTCGTAGCGCGCCTCGGGATCCTCGTAATCGGCGAAGCGCCGGTCGCGCTGGATGAGCCCGAAGCCGCGCGGATTGTCGTCCATGAAGCGGTTGACCTGCAGGCGCAGCGGATTTTGCAGCGGGCGCCACAGCCACTGCCCGCCACCGGTGTGCATCATCAGCCCGTCGCTGTCGTGCACCTGCGGCCGCCAGTTCGCAAAGCGCCCCCGGGCGGAGTTCACCCCGTAGAGAAACATCGAGGTGAGCGGCGCGATGCCGAGCTTGGCGATGCGCCGGCGCGGATAGAGCACCGCGCTCACCGTCACCTGGGTGATGGCGCCGGGACGCACCACGAAGCGGTACGCGCCGGCGACGCTCGGACTCTCGAGCAGCGCGTAGACCGTCATGGTGAGCGCGCGCGGCGGCGGCTCGACCAGCCAGAAGCGCGTGAAGTAGGGGATCTCCTCCCCGCCGGTCGTGGCGGTGTCGATCGCCAGGCCCCGCGCGGTGATGCCTTCGTCCTGGTTGCGGCCGAGCACGCGGAAGTAGGAGGCGCCGAGAAAGGCGAGGACGCTGCGGTGGTGCTGCGGGGAGTCGAGCGGATAGCGCACCTTCAGGCCGGCAAAGCCGAGGTCGGCGCCGAAGCGCAGCCGCGCGAGCGCGCCCGGGAACTCAAACATCGATTGCCGGTAACCGACCGCGCGCACGCCCGCGGCCGACACTGTGTAGATCTTCACCTGGTGCGTGAAGGCGAAGCCGCGGTGATAGAACTCGACCTCGAACATCGAGCGGCCGCGCCAGAGCGCATCGGCCGCACGGAAGTGGATCTGATGGTACTGCGCGTAGCTGAGCCGTCGCAGCACCCCCGGCAGGGGACTCGAGCCGGACCGATAGGGTTGGCGGGCGCGCAGCGCGGCGAGTCGCTCGACGTCGGCAAACCTGAAACGCCGCACCGCAGCGGCGGGCCCCTGGGCCGCAGGCGCCGCGGCCCGGGCAAGGGCGCAGGCGAGGGACGTGAGCGCAAGGAACGCGGTGAGAGTGATTCGACTCTTGATTGACACCAATTTCTCGCTGGGGCCGAACGTCGTTGCCGCGGCTCTCGTTGTGTGCACGGCTCGCGGTATAACACTGGCCCGCTGTCGCCGTCTGGCGACAGATCCCGTACTCCAGCTAACACGCTGATCAGATTGAAGCTTAACGCATTTTGTCGTCGCGGAGAAACATCGCGTCCACGCATGGCGGTGGTGGCATGGTGGAGCCGAGCTGCGCAGGCGCGCAGTGTGGAAAATTTCCCCGGTTCGGGACCACGCGATTTGCTCGGCTGAGGGCCAGCTGATTTCCTGGGCCAAGACCACCGGATTTCCCGGGTCAGGACCACCTGGCATTCCCGGAGTGTGGCGCATCGGTGCGGTCGCCGTGACAGTGAGCCCGGCGGGCCCCCGTGCGCATCCCGAGCTCCTCGTCACGCCGCGGTGAACCCCCGTCGGGCGACGCCTCGTCGGTGCTGGCCGGGCTGTGACCGGCCCGTGCTCCCCGGGGTACCCCAGGCGACGGTTCGAGGCACAACGAGCCTCCCATGCCCCTTATTCTGGCCGTTTTTTCGGCAACTCGGCGGTCCGGAGGATGACGAGGAGATTGACTGTGGCGCGATACGAACAGATTCACCGCCGGCTCACCGAGGGCCGGGAATTACGGGAGATCGCGCGGGCGCTGGGCTGCTCGCGCACCAGGATGCGCGAGGTACGCGATGGCCTGAGGGGCTCCCCGGCGCATCTGCCGCAACGGACGGACAGGAAGCGAAATCACTGAAGGAGATCGCCGCGCGGGAGGGGATCGACAACAGCTACGTCAGCCGTATGGTCAACCTGACGACGCTGGCGCCCGATATTGTGGCAGCCATCCTGGACGACGCACTGGCGAACCACATTACATTGTTCGATCTGGCGGTCGATCCACCGGCGCTGTGGGATGAGCAGCGAGCGCGGGTCGGGCTTTGACCCGTTTCACCCCACCACTGATGACCAGGGTCCACCGGCGGGCCAGTGTTGCGGGTAGTCGGCATCAGCGTTCGCCGCCGCGATGACTGGAAGCAGGAAATCTCGAAGCGATGCCACGACGTCCTCCAAGCGCGGCGCTTCGAGTCTGTTCTTTCCTAGAAACGCCTGCCACTGCGTCCGCTTTTGCGCATCTTGCGCAAAACCATCCGTCAGGCCAAAGGGGATGTCCGGGGGCAACGTCGTTTTGCGTCGATCGAAGGTTGCCCGAATCGCGCGTCGCAGAGTGTCGCCGTCAAATTCGGTGTGCCGCGACAAGATCCAAAGGTCGAAGTACTCCTTCATCCGGCTGTTGGCGATACCCAGCGAGGCCAACGCCTCCAGCTTTTCTGCCACCACGGTGTAGCGCGGATAGACGCGCAGTTTCGGCGCCGCGAACTCCGACAGCATCACGGGGTACTGGACATCTTGCGGCCCTGGTGTGACGGCATCGCCGAAACCGATGTCGACCTGAATCGGGCAGCGTGCTCCATCGATCAGTCCGAGCAAGGTGACGCGCACGCCGGCGTAGTTGGCCCCCTTGCGGATCTCCGCCGCTTGAACGATGTCCGGTCAAAACGTAACACCGTCGTCAGTCTCCATCGCGCAGACGTCCTTGAAGACGGCCTCCAGGTGCGGCACCTCGGCCGAACCAAACCCCAGAAAGTCCGCATCCCGCGTCGGCCGGTGTGGGATGTCGAAGCACAAGTCGAGCAGTAACGCGCCTTTCAGCAGGAACTGCTCAGCATGGGGCGAGACGCTGAGTCGGTACAGCAGCCGCTCAAGGGCGTAGCGGGTCAAGACCAGAATGAAGTCTTGCCGGGTCTCGCGGGCGCGGGTGAGCAGGCGGGCCCGCACCGCAGCGGCCGTGTTGCGCTGTTTCATGACAGGCTTTCCATGTAGGGGCGCATCACATTGGCCACTCGGCACAGCGATGCATGGCGCCAGAGTTCGTCCATGCTCACGCGCTTGGCTCGCCAGGCTTCCTGCAGGGCTTCCATCGCGACATCGAGGCCGATCTTGTTGCGGAACTTGAAGCAGTCGGCCACGGTGCGGGCGACGTTGGT
>JAKAYU010000081.1:6344-13589 GCA_021809525.1 Pseudomonadota bacterium
TCTTCAATCCCATCAGTCAGCGCGGCACCTGAGAAGCGCACGATGCGCAGCGGCGGATAGTCCATCTTCGGTGCACGCGCCTTATTGGGAATCGCCAGCCAGACCTCGGATGGCGACTGCGTGGTGAGGTCGTGCACCCGCAGTGCTGACAGCAGGCAGACGATGGCGTGCGGGTGTTTGCGGGCCACCTCGGCCAGCGTGCCATGCTCGGATACGCGGCGATCGGGACGGGCATACAGACCGCGACCCACGCGGACGAGCAGGCCCTGCCGAACCAGCCGCGTGAGGGCGACACTGGGCAGGCCCAGCGCATCGAGATCTCGCGGGCGTATGAGGCCGCGCTGGGCGGCGAGAGCGAGAATGGTCTGGTGCGAAGTTTCCATGCCGCCAAGATGTTGTATTTCGTCGGTAGTTGTCAATATGTACCGACAAAACACAACCAAAGCGGTTTCCTTTGCTCCCCGATGCTGCAATCCAACCGCTTGATTCGTCCGCGCATAACTCTCTGATCTGTATGGTGCTGACTTATAGCCTTTGCGGGCTTCGGGCCAGTTTCAGGGAGCGAGGTCGGAGCGAGGAATGCCCAGGAGAGAGGGGAATATGGCCCGGAACGGGCTGGAAGGCTGACCGATGCAGTCCGCAGGCTCCCGCAGGAGCCCCCCAGGAACACGCGGGAACCGGCGCGATCAGGCAAGAAAAAAACCCAACCGAGAACGGTTGGGGTTCCGTTATTGGTGGAGGCGGGGGGAATCGAACCCCCGTCCGCAAGTCCTAGACTTCAGGCTCTACGTACGTAGCCCGCTCTTTGGTTCTCGCGCCGCGCTACCCGAGGGGCAGGGAAGACGAAGCGCCAGCGGACGGTGACTCTTAACGGCCCGGCCCGTCGCACGCCGGATCGCGATCCTGTGAACGCGTCCCCCGAGTCGGCCGCACAGGCACGGACCGGTCGAAGGTCAGCCGCGATTAGGCGGCGAGAGCGAAGTTGTCGTCGTTGGCAACTATAGTTTTGCAGCGAGATTTACGAGGGCACTGCGCCTCGGTACGCCTCTGAAGGTTCGCAACCCGCGTCGAAACCGGTCGCCCCCAGAAGAGAGGCCTCAAGCATACCCGAGGGCGCCGCCGTGTGCACGTTCTCGCGCGGTACACTGGGCGCCGGTGCGGAGGAGAAGTGCAAACCGGTCCATTCCGTTGCCGGTTGGGTAATTTCCTCCCCCCGCGCAGGCCACGCGTAGAGACGGCGCAGTCGCGGTTCGATCGATGGGAGTGCGCAGATCTGCAGTTCGCTGTGGCCGGCGGCCTGGGCGGCTTAACCTGCAGCGCGGCTCTGACGGGCCCCTAGGCCGGCACCCAGCGAGCAGGACGCGAGCGCGCATGTGCGCCTCGATCCGGCCCCGAGTGAGCGCACGTTCTGGTTCGACGGAGTGCTCTTCGACCGCAATCCCTTCAGCGGCTTTGCTGGCCAGGCGAGCGCCGCGAGCGGTATCGGAACTGTGTTCGTACGTTCCAGGGTGGACCGGTTCACCGCCGAGCTCGCCGCGGTGGACGATGCAGTGCTGCACGGCGACGCGCAGTTGCGGTACCGGCTGAGCCACGACGCGCAGCTGCGCAATACGTTTCGGGTGGAGTCCGGCTCGAGCGATACTCTGAGCGCGAATAACTTCCCGCTGCAGATGCAGATGCGCAAGAGCCGCGCGCTGTTCGGTCGGCGCCGAGGTGACCACAACACCAATCCGCCGCCCGGCAAGCTGTGCCACACCGATACGGCGATGACGGCGAACCTGGTTTACGATCTGCACACGGCGAAGATCTCCGTGCCCTCGCCGCCCCCAGCGCTGCTGCAGGGCCTGAAGCTGCCCTGATCGCACGCGCGCTGCGCCCTTGGGGGCTACCCCCTGCGCAGCAGACGCGCCTTGTCGCGCTGCCAGTCACGCTCTTTCTCGGTCGCGCGCTTGTCGTGCTGTTTTTTGCCCTTGGCGAGACCGACGGCGAGCTTGGCGCGGCCATGTTTCCAGTACAGCTCGAGCGGCACCAGAGTGTAGCCGCGCCGCTCGACCGCCCCGATCAGACCGTTGAGTTCGCTACGATTAAGCAGCAGCTTGCGCGTGCGCACCGGATCAGCGATGACGTGGCTCGAGGTCGAGGGCAGCGGGGACAGGTGTGCGCCGAAGAGGAACGCCTCCCCGTTGCGCAGGTAGACGTACGCCTCCGTCAGCTGCGCCCGGCCGGCGCGCAGCGATTTGACCTCCCAGCCCTGCAGGGCGAGACCCGCCTCGTAGCGCTGCTCGATGAAGTAATCGAAGCGCGCCTTGCGGTTCTCGGCGATGAGCCGGGCTGAAGAGGAGTCGGACTTGGGGGACATCGGCGGCACGGATCGGTCAGGGTGCGCATTGTAGCGTGCGCGCGGTGCGTGAAGCGGATTTGCGCTCGCGCCCTTGTCGGTGCGGGCCGGATCCTGGGACAATAGTGCTCATGCGAGAGGTTAAGCGCTCGGCGCTCGTCAGTCTGCCGCCGCACCGCCTGTTCGCGCTGATCAACGACATCGACAGCTATCCGCAGTTTCTGCCCTGGTGCACCCATGCGCGGGTGCTCTCGCGCAGCGACAGCGAGATCGTCGCCACCATCGGCGTGCGGCGCGGACCGTTCAACGGGGAGTTCACGACCCGCAATACACTCGAGCCCGACCGGCGCGTGCACATGCGCCTGGTGGACGGGCCGTTCACCGCGCTCGAGGGCGAGTGGCGGCTTGCACCGGCCGGCGAGGGAACGCTGGTCGAGCTCCTGCTGCGCTTCCAGTTCAAGAGCACGCTCTCGGCGGTGCTTTTCGAGCGCATTTTCGCCGAAACGGTCGGCTCGCTCGTCGATGCGTTCGTCGCTCGCAGCCGCGCCTTCCAGCCGGCCGCGGGGCTCGCCGGGCCGTGAGCGGCAGGGCGCTGAAGCGCTGCATGGTGGCCTACGCCACCGCCGAGTGGCAGTTTCTCTTGCCGGTGCAGATCGACGCGGAGGCGAACATCGCCGAGGTGATCGCCGCGGCGCGCCGCAGCGCGCCCGATGCTGCGCTGCCCTGGGACGAGGCGCCGGTGGGGATCTTCGGCGAGCTGCGCAGCCGCGACGCCGTGCCGGCCGACGGCGAGCGCATCGAGCTGTACCGGCCACTCGCGCAGGATCCGCGCACTCGCCGGCGCGCGCGGCTCAGGCCGCCGCGGCGCTGATCAGCCCAGAGGAAATTTCTTCGCCGAAGGCAGCAGCCCCGGGGCGATCGGCTGGCCCTTCGGCACGTTGTAGAGCGTGAAGTGGCTGACTTTCCCGTCGTGGAAGAACACCGTCACGCGGCTCTCGATCGGCTGGTGCACGTAGCCGCGCTTGAAGTAGTAGACGTAGTCCCAGCGATCGGTGTCGAACACGTCCTTGATCATCGGCGTGCCGAGCAGATAGCGCACCTGCACGCGGGTCATGCCCACCTTCAGCTGCCGCACGGTGTGCCCGTCGAGATAATTGCCTTGCTGAATGGCCATCCGGTAGACGCACCCGCCGAGCAGCGTCGAGAGGGCGAGGAGGGCCGCCGAGAGGCGCAGTGCCGAAATGAACTGAACTGGTCGCATGGAGGTCCGATGGGCAATAATTGGGTCGATCATACCTGATCGTGCAAGCGTCGCCGCACTGGCGCGCGGTGGTCAGACCCGGAGGCTCGAGACGCGTGGAAGGCAAGGACCTGCGTAAAGCCGGCCTGAAAGTGACGCTGCCGCGCCTGAAGATCCTCGAGATCCTCGCCGGGAGCGAGACGCGGCATCTGTCGGCCGAGGACATCTACCGCAGCCTGCTCGAGTCGCACGAGGACATCGGGCTTGCGACCGTCTACCGCGTGCTCACGCAGTTCGAGGCGGCCGGCCTGGTCACTCGGCACCACTTCGAGGACGGCATGGCTGTCTTCGAGCTCAACCAGGGGGCCCATCACGATCATATCGTGTGTCTTGACTGCGGCCACGTCGAAGAGTTCGTCGACGACAGCATCGAGGCGCGGCAGAACGCGGTGGCGCACCGCCTGCACTTCGAGATCCGGGACCACTCGCTCATTCTCTACGGCCACTGCCGCCGCGAGGCCTGCCCGCACCGGCGTACCCTCGGGCGCTGAGCGCCTCAGCGGCGCCGCGCGGCGCGTTTGGGCCGCTGCGACGGGGCCGGCGCGGCAGCGGCGCTGCGCAGCATCTGGCGCGCATGCTCGCGCGCGGTGGTGCTGATATCGACGCCGCCGAGCATGCGCGCCAGCTCCTCGATGCGCTCGCTCTCGGGCAGCTCGATGAGGCGGGTGCGCGTGGCCTGTCCATCGGTGAGCTTCGCAACGCGCAGGTGCTGATGAGCCTGCGAGGCCACCTGCGGCAGGTGCGTGACGCACAGCACCTGGCTGCGCTGCCCGAGCGAACGCAGCTCGCGGCCGACGATCTCGGCCACCGCCCCGCCGATGCCCGAATCAACCTCATCGAACACCATGCAGCGCGTCTCGCGCGCGCTGCTGGCGACTTCGACGGCGAGGGAGAGCCGTGAGAGCTCCCCGCCCGAGGCGACCTTGGCGAGCGGACGCAGCGGCTGGCCCGGATTGGCGCTGACGCGGAATTCGACCGCATCGTCGCCGTACGGTGCGGGCTCCCCCTCGCTCGCCGTGACGCTCACTTCGAAGCGGCCACCGGCCATGCCGAGTGACTGCATGTGCACGGTCACGGCTGCGCCGAGCGCCTCGGCCGCCTGGGCGCGGCCCCGCGAGAGCGCTGCGGCGCACCGGCGGTACTGCGCGAGCGCCTCGCGGAGCTCCGCGCGCACCGACTGCAGATCGAGCGCGGCGCGCTCGAGCCGCTCGAGCTCATCGGCGAGCTGCCGGGCGCGCTGCGGCAGCTCCGCCGGCGCCACGCGGTGCTTGCGGGCGAGCTCCTCGATGGCCGCGAGCCGGCTCTCGACCTCGTTCTGGCGCGAGGTGTCTAGCTCGAGTCCCTCGGCGTAACGCTCGAGCTCGCGGGCCGCCTCACGGATGTTCACCTCCGCCTCCTGCGCGAGGGCGATGATCGGGCCGAGCTGTGGGTCGATCGCCACCGCCGCGCGCAGCGCCTGCAGGGCGCGCCCGATGCCGCTGTGGGCGTTGTGCGTCTCATCCTGGTACAGCAGCGCGAGCGCCGCTTGTGCCGCCTCGGCCAGCCGGCCGCGATGGGCGAGGCGCACACGCTCCTCGCTCAGCCGCTCGAGCTCCCCGGCTGCGAGCTCGAGTGCACCGAGCTCCCCGACCTGGTGGCGCAGCAGATCGAGCCGCGCGTCGCGCTCGCGGGCCGCCTCGGCGAGCTCCCGCTCGCGCGCGTGCAGCGTCCGCCAGCGCCGGCAGGCCTCGTCCACCTCGGCCACGGGGGCGGCGAGGCTACCGAACTCATCGAGGAGTTCACGCTGGCGCGGCGCGCGGGTGAGGGACTGGAATTCGTGCTGCCCGTGGATGTCGATGAGCAGATCGCCCGCCTCGCGCAGCAGCTGCAGCGGGACCGGCTGACCGTTGAGCCAGGCGCGCGAGCGGCCATCCGCGCCGAGCATGCGGCGCACGATGAGCTCCTCGTCGGCGAGCCCCTGGCGCTCGAGCCACTCGCGCAGCTCAGGCGGCGCAGCGCGCACGTCGAAGGTGGCGCTGAGATCGGCGCGCTCGGCGCCGTGGCGGATCATCTCCGCGCCGGCGCGCCCGCCGGCGAGCAGCTGCAGCGCATCGACCATGATCGACTTGCCCGCGCCGGTTTCCCCCGTGAGCACCGTCAGACCCGGGCGCAGCGTCAGCTCGAGTTCATCGATGATGGCGAAATCACGGATCGTCAGAGCGCTGAGCATGGTGGATGGCTCGTGTGGCGGGCCGCTCAGCGCTCGATGTCGCCCCGGCCCCAATGCAGCTTGGAGCGCAGCAGCCGGAAGTACTCGTGCCCGGGCGGATGCAGCAGCGTGATGCGCTCGGTGGCGCGCTGGATCTGCAGGCGCCCGCCCGGCACGAGCGTGCCGAGAATGGTGCCGTCGCAGGTCACCTGCGCGCGCGTGTCGGGCCGCTCGAGCAGGCGGATCTCGACCACCGAGCCGCCCGAAACCAGGATCGGGCGGTCCGAGAGGGTGTGCGGGCAGATCGGGGCGAGCACGAGGATGTCGAGCTGCGGCTCGATGATCGGCCCGCCGCAGGAGAGTGCGTAGGCGGTCGAGCCGGTGGCGCTGGCCACCACGATGCCGTCACCGGCGTGCGTATTGACGTAGCGGCCCGTCACGCGGGTCTCGAAATCGAGCATGCGTCCCGTGGCGAGCTTCTGCAGCACGACGTCGTTCAGGGCGAGGCACTCGCTGCTGGTCCCGTCGGCCTGATGCAATCTCGCCAGCAGCAGCGGGCGCTCGTCGGCATCGAGCCGTCCGGCGAGCGCCGCATCGAGGCACTCGGGAATGTCCTGGGGCATCACGTCGGTGAGAAACCCGAGGCGGCCGCGGTTGATGCCGAGGAGCGGCACTCCGTGGCGCGCCACGAGCCCGGCCGCATAAAGCAGCGTGCCGTCACCGCCCACCGCGATCATCAGATCGGCGCTGCGGCCGAGCTCGGCAAGCGGCACGCCGATCGCGCCCGGGCTGCTCGCGAGCGCCGCGGCCGCATCCACCCGCACCGGCACGCCCCGGCCGGCCAGATGCGCGAGCACGGCCTGGGCGGACTCGGCCACCCGCGGATCCGAGAATCGGCCGACCAGCGCGCAAATGCGGGGAGGGGTCATCGGAAAATCCTAGCAGGAGGACGGGTCCGTTGCTTGACGCTCGCGTGCCGCGACTATAGTTTGAGACCAGCGGCTGCGCGAGAGCGGCAATCGCGCGCGGTCGTACACTTATGACGCAAGACGGCCGGGACGAACAACTGGGCGAGCGCGCGCAGCACCTGCTGCGCGTGCTGGTGGAGAGCTACATCCGCGACGGCCAGCCGGTCGGCTCGCGCGCCTTGTCGCGCGAGTCGGGGCTGCAGCTGTCCTCGGCGACCATCCGCAACGTGATGGCCGATCTGGAGGAGCTCGGGTTCGTCGCCTCCCCGCACACCTCCGCCGGACGCGTTCCGACCGACAAGGGCTACCGGTTCTTCGTCGACTCGCTGCTGCACGTGCAGCCGCTCGAGGCGGCCGCAGCGGCCGAGATCGAACGGCAGTTCGAGGCGGTGCGCGAGAGCGGCCGGGACCTGGTGAGCACCGTCTCGCAGCTGCTCTCGAGCTTGACGCG
>JAKAYU010000316.1 GCA_021809525.1 Pseudomonadota bacterium
GATTTCAGGCGGGCTGTCGAACGTGCTGTCGACGAAGGCAAGCACGCGGTGCGCGGCGGAGACGGAGATCGCCGACGCGAAGGTGCCGTCCTGCAAATTGGAAGCCATGGTAAACAGCGTGCGTTGGGTCGCGGGGGAATGCGCGTGCAGCGTAAACTCCGACACGCGCGTCGAGCCGCCCGCGAACGCGGAGACGAGCAGCGAGTCGTTTCCGGTCCAGGTCAGCCACGACGGTGTGATGCCGATCCCCGGCGTGACGTCCGTAGGCTGTCCGCCCCTGGACGAGATGATGTAGATGTCGCCTCCCGTTGCGCCCTGGTCGCTCATCAGGCCGCCGATCAAGGCGATGTGCGACCCGTTGGGTGACCAGCGCGGCAGGGCGATCTGCAGACCGTGCAGCGAGCCTTTGACCGTCGCCGGATCGAGCACGACCCGGGCCGGACCGCCGTAGCGCTGGGTATACAGCTTGGCCACCCACCAGTTGTCGCGCCCCGGCGGCGGTGCGCCGACGTAGACGACCCGGGTGCCCGAGGGCGACCAGTCGTATTCGTACACGAAAATGGCATACGGAGTGATCTCGCTGACTTTCCCGCCGGTCGCGGGCACCACCGCGAGCTGCTGATGCTCGACACCGGTGCGGCCGATCACGCCGACCTGCGGCTTGGTTGCCGATACCGCCGCGATGGGATGCAGATCGCCCTTGACGTAGAGGAAGCTCAACATCGAGCCGCCGGGCACCCAGGTCAGCTCGTGGACGAAGCCGCGCAGATGCGTGATGCGGCGCGCCCGCACGGCGTTCGCGGCCACTTCGTAGACATCGAGCTGCTCGCGGTACTTCCTGCCGTGATTGCAGTTCGACAGGAACGCCAGAATCCGGCTGTCCGGCGACCACGTCAGACTGCTGTAGTGGCATGTTTTGACCGCGCCGGGAATCCTGACGGTGCGCACGTGCGTCCCATCGATGTCGGCAAGCTGGAGAATCTCACCCGGATTACCGGTCGTGGATCCGCCGGCCGGCTTTGCCCCATGCACCGGTCTCGTTCCCGTCATCGTCCATGCGATGGACCGCCCATCCGGCGCGACCGACACGGCCCCGAACCGCCGCACGTCGCCCAGCCGGCGCATGATCTGCACGATGCGCGTTGCAAGCGGCCCGCGCGCTTTGACGGGTGCTGCGCGAGCATGACCGACCATGCCGGCGGCCAGGAAGACAGCCACGGTACCGGACAGCACTCTACCGAAACACGGCTTCATGTCGGCATCCCCACTGTTCTGATTCGTTGACGCGATCCAGCGGAAAAGGGTAGCACTCGTGAGGCTGAGCGTCGAACCGGCCATTCGGTCTCCGGGACAAGCCTGGCGCTCGTGCGCGTTTGGCACCCGAGACAGACGGTGCGCTTGCGGCGACCGAGCTGAAGAGCGGGATGGTGGTATGATGGGCGTTTACGAGATCCGGGAAAGTGGGAGGGCTACGATGTCCGAATCCCGTCGCTATCTGAAGTTCACCAGGTGGGTGACCGTCGTGGGCGCGGCGCTGCTGTTGAGCGGCTGCGGCATCAACAAGATCCCCGCGGAGAAACAGCAAGTGAATGCCGCCTGGAGCCAGGTGCTGAACGAGTACCAGCGGCGCACCGATCTCATTCCGAACCTGGTAGCCACCGTCAAGGGATATGCGAAGCACGAAGCATCGGTCCTCGAGGCGGTCACGGACGCTCGCTCCAGGGTCACCTCAACCCGTATTCCGGCGGACGTCCTGACCAATCCCAAGGAATTTCACCAGTTCGAAAAGAACGAGGCGACCCTGGGCGGCGCGCTCTCGCGGCTGATGTCCGTGACGGAGAACTACCCGAACCTCAAGGCGGATCAGAACTTCCTCGTGCTGCAAGCGCAGCTGGAAGGCACCGAAAACCGGATTGCCGTGGCCCGCCGCGACTACATCCTGGCGGTGCAGCAATACGACACGGAGCTCACCACCATTCCGGGCCGATGGTATCACTCGCTGTTCTACAGCAATTACAAGCCCATACAGAACTTCACGATTTCGCAACAGGCGCAACGGGTTCCCAAGGTTCACTTCTAGAGCACCCGATGGCCCGGCCCCGAACGGCGCCCGGTCGGCTCTGATGTCCCGACATCCGGATCAAGCATGAGATCGACGGAGAATCGCGCCAGGTGGGCGAGCGGGCTGGCATTTGTGCTGCTGGCGCTGCTCGCCGTGAGCGCGGCGCCCACGCACGCGGCACAGAACGCACTCGACCTCGGGATGCCGCCGTTTCCGCGGCTCACCGGTCCCGTGGTAGACGATGCGCACCTGCTGCCACCGAAGGTGTTCGAGCAGCTCTCGAGCCGGCTCGCCGCCTATGCCCGCGCCACCGGCATCCAGGTCGTGGTCGTCACGGTTCCGACGCTGCATGGCTATCCGATCGATTATTACGGGTACCAGCTGGGGCGTCACTGGGGCATCGGCCAGAAAGGCAAGGACAACGGGGTACTCTTTACCGTCGATGCCGGCGAGAAGCAGGCGCGCATCGACGTCGGCTACGGCCTGGAAGGAACGCTGACCGACGCGCAGAGCTTCCTGATTCTGCACAATGTGGTGTTCCCGCGCTTTCGCGCGGGAGATTATGCCGCCGGCATCGTGGCGGGGACCGACTCCATCCTCTCCGCGCTGGGTGATCAGCACCTGGCCGTACAGCGCAAGCAG
>JAKAYU010000317.1 GCA_021809525.1 Pseudomonadota bacterium
ACACGCAGCCGCTCGATCCGGACCGGCTCGTCGCCCGCCGCCTGATTCTGTGTGACATCGATGCGGGCGAAGTCGGCGATGTGTCGCAGACGGGGAAGCAACGTCCCTTCGTACAAATCGATCTGACGCGTATCGCCATCGATCAGCACCAGGTCGGCCACGAGGTCGGCGGAGATGCCAAGCCTGCGGCTGCGCAACTGCGCCTGGGTTTCGCGCAGCCAATCGCGGCTCTGGCGGATGGCCGCATCGATGCCCTTGTATGCCACGATCGGAAACATGATCCCTCCGCTCAGGTTCTGCGAAACTCCGTCCAGGCTGGTCGCGGCGGAAAGGGCAAAATCGGGGATGTAATCCAGCTTCGCGCGCTCGATGTCGATTCGGTTCGCCCGGATCTCGCGACGCAACCCAGCTAGGTCCGGATTGCGTTGCACCGCCTGCGCCAGCAGGCGGTCCATGCCCAACCGCCGCGACGGGGTGCGCGGGAACCGCTCCGGCACGCCCAGCGCCCGGCGTATGGGCCGACCCAGGATTCGATTGAGCGCAGCGCGGTCGGCGAGCACCTCGGCAGATACGGAAGCGATCCGGGCGCGCAGCGCGGTCCGTTCATCCTCGATCGTCAATGCTGCCGTAGGCGGCGCCGCACCGGTCTCGATGCGCGCGCGGGAAAAGGCGTCGAGTTCGTCGAGCAACTGCTCATCCTGCCGTAGCAGGCTGAGCATTGCGGTGTCCGACACCAGCTTGTACCAGGCGTCGAGCGTGTCTCGGCGCACGGCAAATTGCGCGCGGCGGTAATTCCATCCCGCCGCGTATGCTCGTTGCAACGCGGCGCGCGCCTCTGCGAGCGGCTTGCTCGGCCACTCGATCGGCGCGCTGGACATGTTGGCGAGCTGGAGCGTGGTATCGGCGCTGCTCGTCACCCCGTTCGTGAGACCGACTGCGGCCCCGAACATGGGTACTGTCGGCTCGGTGCCCCGCTGGGGCACCTCCTCGATTGCGGCGCGCCACTGCCAATATGCCGCTTCGACGTCGGGGCTTTCGATCAGCGCCCGGGCGACCAACTGCTGCGGTGTCGGCACTGCCGGCAGGGGCACCGGGTGGCGCCGTGGCGGAGATTCGACAAACGGCCGGCCGGCCAGGTCAGCCTGCTCCCGCAGGGCCGTTTCGCCTCGTGGAGAGAACGTACACCCGGCGAATAGCGCAAGCATCGCGAACGGGAGCAATGCTCTCGGAAGCCGTCGGGTCATGGTGTTCCGCATTCCGCTCATACGGCCCCCCCCGAATGCGCATCCGGCGGCGTGGATCGGGCAAACTGGTGCCGCAGCGCAAAACCCATCGCCATGTAATACAGCGCCGGCAAGACCAGCAGTTCCAGCAGGAAGCTGGTGATCAGTCCGCAGATCATAGGCAGCGCGAGATGGCGCATCACGTCCGCGCCGGAGCCCTGCGCCCAGAGAAGCGGCGCCAGACCCATCAGCGCAGCGGAAACCGTCATGGTCTTCGGTCGAATGCGTCGGACCGTGCCGGTATGCACCGCATCGAGCAGATCCTCGCGGCTGTTCAAACGGCCGCTTTCGCGCGCCTGCCGCAGGCTCACATCCAGATATACGAGCAGCACGAGGCCCATCTCCGCGCTCAAGCCCGCGACGGCGACGACCCCGACCCAGACCGCCACCGACAATTCGTAGTGCATGAGCCACAAGCCCCAGAATGCGCCGACGAGGCCGAAAGGCACCGCCAGGAGCACCCCGAGCGTGCTCAGAACACTTCCGGTCGCCAGATACAGTAGCACCACGATGCCCAGCAGGACGAGCGGCACCGCGATCAGGAGCCGCTCGTTGGCGGCGCGAATCTGCTCGAACTGGCCGATCCATTCGTAGGTGTAGCCGGGCGGAACCGCGACGCTTTTTTCGATGGCGGCATTCGCGCGGCGGACATAGCCGAGCATGTCCGAAACCTGCGTGGTCACGTTGATGTAGTTGACCGTGCGGGTGTCGTAGCTGTCGATCTCGGGCGGTCCCGGGTTGTAGCGGATGTCCGCGATCATGCCGAGCGGAATGCTATTGCCGTCCGGCAGCATGACCGGCACCTGGCGCAGTTCTTCGGGGTGGTCTCGCAAGTTGACCGGGTAGCGAAGGTTGATCGGGTAGCGCTCCACCCCGAGCACCATCGTGCCGATCCGGCTGCCGCCGATGGCCGCGCCGATGACGCGCTGCACTGCGCCGACGGTCAACCCATAGCGCGCCGCCACCTCGCGTTTTACCGTGATGTCGAGGTAGTAGGCGCCGCGGGTCTGGTTGGCGATTGCGCTCAAGGTGCCGCGCACCGGCGTGATGGCGGCGGCGATGTCGTTGGAGAGTTTCCCCAGCACCGCAAGACCGGGGCCGGTCACCCGGATGCCGATCAGGGTCTTGCTGCCGCTGTTGACCATGTTGGTCCGGTTGGCGACCGGCATGGTCCAGTAGGCGGGCAGACCCGGGATATCCAGCGCGTTGCTGAGGCCCTCGCGCCGGGCACCGGACGCGTCGGTATAGCCGTTTTTCAGCTCTTCGACACTGATCCGGCGCGTGTCCGGCCAGAAGGTGCCGCGGAACGGCCCTTGCAGCCAGTGGGGCCAGCGGTCGTAGAAGCGCGGAACCTTGACGGCCGGCCACTGGTCACGCGGCTTCAAGTGCACGATGGTGTCGAGCATGCCGAGAAGAT
>JAKAYU010000082.1 GCA_021809525.1 Pseudomonadota bacterium
GAGAATGGAGAACGTGCCGAACACGAGCGCGGTGAGCAGGCCGAACACCAGCGCCCGGTCGACGACGAACCCCACGTCGATCAGCCGCGTGCGCAGGACTGCGTAGAGATACCCGAGCAGCGCAATGCCCTGCAGCACGGTGACGACCTGGCCCATGTCCGCTTGCCAGGTTCGCGGGGTGAGGAACTGCAGCAGATCGCTCCCGAACAGCAGGGCCGTGCTCCACAACACCCAGCGGATGCGCAACCGCTCCCCGTGCGCCGCATAGCGGTAGCCGGCGAGCAGCACGGACAGCGTCACGGTGATGAACGTGCCGAACAGCGTCAGATTGATCGCGCGGCCGCTTGCAGCCAGGAGCGTCACGCCGGTGCGAATGAGCGCGGTATAGAGAGTCTCCGCCGAGCCAAACATGGCCAGAACCACGAGCGCGATGGCAACGCGCGCCGCCGTGCGCCAGCGCGAGGGGAGGCTTGCGCCGGCCAGGCTGTCGGCCATGGCGAACATCGCCAGCACCAGCGCGAACTCGTTGGCCAGCAGGCGCGTCTGGTGCTGCCAGAATGCCCAGCGCACCGGCAGCGGCACCTGCAGCGGTCCGGCGGCGAACAGTGCGAGGAGGAACACTGCCGACAGTCCCCAGGCCGCCCAGTCTCTGCCGCGCCACAGAGTCAACATCGCGATGGCGAACGCCACGGACTGGAAGCCCAGAAACTCCGCGCGCAAGAGCATCGTCATCCTGTCGGGGACGGGCGCTACCGGCCGCTCGGCGAGCTTGCCGTCGCGGATGACCGGAAGCGTCAGCGCGGTGCCGGGGAGAACGTCGTGACGGTCGAACAGCGCGGCCCGCTCGGTGGGGCTTAAGCGATGGATGGGGATGATGTCGCCCGCGCGCAGCCCCTGCGGCAGCGGCGATTGTTGGGTTGTGTGGACCACGTACAGGCCATCGCGCAGGTGCACGAGCCGGGCCGAGAATTCCGCTCCTGGCGCGAACCCTAGAGCGATCGCCGCGCTGGCCGCGAGGCTGCCGAGCGCGAACAGGGTCAGGAGCAAGCGCACACCGAAAACGCGTGACATCACGATCCCCCTGCGGCCGCCGTGAGCGGCGACGGGGGAGTTTAAGGAAAACTGCCGGCGCGCGGAAGTTTTCTCTCGCGCCGCCTCAGCGCTCGAGCACGGTCCCGCAGTGCTTGCAGGTGCGCGCGGCGCGGTTGGCGTAGAAGCGCTCGAACACCGGTGGTAACTCGGCCTCGATGTCGGTAAGCTCGATGAACGTCTCGTGCAGCAGGCGCGCGCAGCGCGGACAGTACCACTGGAACCCGTCGCGTTCCCCCGGGCGGCGCTGCCGCTCGATCACCAGTCCGACCGTCGCGGCGGGGCGCTGCGGGGAGTGCGGCATGAGCGGCGGCAGCAGCAGCATCTCGCCCTGGCGGATCGGCACCTCGATGCAGCGCCCCTCCTGCATGGTCTTCAGCACGATGTCGCCCTCGAGCTGGTAGAGGAGCTCCTGCCCCGGATCGACGTGGAAGTCCTGGCGGGTGTTGGGGCCGCCGACCACCATGATGATGAAGTCCCCGTCCGCGAACACGCGCCGGTTGCCGACCGGCGGCTTCAACAGGTGCCGGTTCTGCTCGATCCACTGTTTGAAGTTGAGTGCATGCAGCGCATCCACGGCGGATCTCCTCAGGATTCGATGGACTGATAGCCGCGCGAGGGCACGGCGAGCGTGCGGCCGGTATCCAGATCGAGCGCGGTCAGCGCCCCGCCCCAGACGCAGCCGGTGTCGAGCGCGGCAAGATTCTCGCGCAGCACCAGCCCGAGCGCCGACCAGTGCCCGAACACGATGCGCACATCGCGCGTCAGCGACCGGTCGGCTTCGAACCACGGCCGCCACAGCGGGTCGTTCTCGGGCGGCTTGCCCTTCAGGGCGAGATTGACCCGCCCGTCGGCCGAGCACAGCCGCAGGCGCGTCAGCACGTTGATGATGAAGCGCAGCCGGTCCATGCCGCGCAGCGTCTCGGACCAGCGGTCAGGCTGATCCCCGTACATGTGCTCGAACAGCTCCGCGCGTCCGCTGCGTAGTTCGGCTTCCACCTCGCGCGCGTGCTCGAGGGCGGCCTCGGCGCTCCACTGCGGCACGATGCCGGCATGCACGATCAGGTCGCCGGACTCCCGGTGCGCGAGCGGCCGGTGGCTCAGCCACTCGATCAGGCGTTCCCGGTCCTTCGCGGCGAGCACCTCCTCGAGCGTGTCGGAGCGGCGCGCCCGGCGCCGCCCGGAGGCCACGGCGAGCAGATGCAGATCGTGATTGCCGAGCACCGTCTCGGCGTTCGCCTCGAGCGCGCGCACGAAGCGCAGCACCTCGAGCGAGCGCGGTCCGCGGTTGACCAGGTCACCGACGAACCACAGCCGGTCACGGTCGGCCGAGAAGCGCACGCGCTGCAGCAGTGCGCGCAGTTCTTCATAACAGCCCTGGACGTCGCCGATGGCGAAGCGGCTCAATGCAGGATCCCAGGCATGGCGAGCCGGAACAGCGGGATCGGCGCATCGAAGTGCTCTCCCTCGGCGTCGATCATCTGGTAGCTGCCCTGCATGGTGCCCACGGGAGTCTCGAGCACCGCGCCGCTCGAGTAGCGAAAGCCCTGGCCGGGCTCGAGCCGCGGCTGCTCGCCGACGACCCCCTCGCCGCGCACTTCCTTTACCCCCCCGTTGGCGTCGGTGATGATCCAGTGCCGCTTCAGCAGCGTCGCCGGCAGCCCGCCCTCGTTGCGGATGGTGATGGTGTAGGCGAACACGTAGCGCTGTTCGCCCGGGTCGGACTGCTCGCCGAGGTAGCTGGTCTCGACGTCGATGCGGATTTTGTGCGGCGCGCTCATACGCGGGCATTTTACCGGGGCGCGGGCGGCCCCGCGATGCGCGCGCGGAGCCCTTCAGCTCTGCGCCGGCGCGGCGGGGCGCTTCACGCGCACCGCGAGCACGTCGCAGGGCGCAGCGTGCAGCACCGTATCCTCGGTGAAATTGATCAGAATGGACATGCCGTGCCGCTCGCGGCTGCCGAGCACGATCAGGTCGGCCTGCCGCTTGCGCGCGATGCGCACGATCTCGGCCTTGACGTTGCCGCTCTCGACCCAGCAGGGCACGCCCGCGCAGCCGATCTGTCCGGCGAGTGCCGCAAGCCGCACGCGCGCCTGCTCGAGCAACTCATCCTCGATGCGCGCCGTGACCATGAGGGTCTCGGACATCGGCTCGACCGCGAGCAGCTCCACCACGTGCAGCAGCTCGATCTCGGCGCCCAGGCGCTCGGCGAGCGCCTGGGCGTGCCGTCCGATCTGCAGGCTGTCCTCTTTGAGATCGAGCACGACCAGGATACGACGGTACGATTCGCCGCTCATGACCGACAGCCTAGCTCAATTCTCGGCTCCGGACAGCCCGGCGAGCGCGTTGAAGGTCTCCGGCGCCACCGTTTCGGGGCGCGCCCCGGGGTCGACCCCGCACTGCTCGATCTGCGCGGCGCTGACCAGGCCGCGCAGCGCATTGCGCAGGGTCTTGCGGCGGTGTGCGAAGGCGGCGGCCACCAGCCGGGCATAGCCCGGGTGCACCGGAAAGCGCGGCGTCGGACGCACCGTGAGCCGGGCCACGGCCGACCAGACTCGCGGCGGCGGCTGAAACGCGCCCGGGCCGACGTCAAAGAGCCGCTCGACCCGCACCCAGGGAGCGAGCATCACGGTGAGACGCCCGTAGGCCGAGTCGCCCGGGGCGGCGGCCATGCGCTCGATGACCTCGCGCTGCAGCATCACGTGCATGTCGATGATCGAGGGGGCGCTTGCGAGCAGATGGAACAGCAGCGGCGTGGAGATGTTGTACGGCAGATTGCCTACCATGCGCAGCCGGCCGCGCGCGGCGGTGAGCGCGGCGAAATCGAAGCGCAGCGCGTCGCACTCGTGCAGCGTGAAGCGGGGCTCGCCGGCAAAGCGCCCGCGCAGCAGCGCGGCGAGCTCGCGGTCGATCTCCACCGCATCGAGCGAGCGGCACGGGGAGTGAAGCAGGCAGGCGGTGAGCGCGCCGCGGCCCGGCCCGATCTCGAGCAGCGCGTCCTCACCGCCCGGGGCCACGGCTGCGACGATGCGCTCGAGCACCGCTGGGTCGTGCAGGAAGTGCTGGCCGAAGCGCCTGCGGGGCGCCGGCAGGGCGGCCGGGTGCATGCCGTGCCGGGCGGGCGGGCGTCTCACGCGCGGCGGTGGGCGAGCGTTATCGCCAGCTCGAGGGCAGCCATCAGGCTGCCGCAGTCCGCCCGCCCCGTCCCGGCCAGCTCAAGGGCCGTGCCGTGGTCGACCGAGGTGCGCAGGATCGGCAGCCCCAGCGTCACGTTGACGGCGTTGTCGAAGCCCGCGTGCTTCACGACCGGCAGGCCCTGGTCGTGGTACATGGCGAGCACCGCGTCATAGTTCGCGAGCACGCGCGGCACGAACACGGTGTCCGCCGGGAGCGGCCCGGTCACGTCGATCCCATCGGCGCGCAGCCTCTGCAGCGCCGGCTCGATCACGCCGATCTCCTCATCGCCGAGATGCCCACCTTCCCCAGCGTGGGGGTTCAGGCCGCAGACCGCGATACGCGGCCGTGCCAGGCCCCACCAGCGCTTCAGATCCCGCTCCAGGATGGTGACGGTCCGACAGAGCGACTCGCGGGTGATCGCGCCGCTCACGCGCGCGAGCGGCAGATGCGTGGTGGCGAGCGCAACGCGCAGCGAGCCGGTGACGAGCATCATGACCGGCGAGGCGCCGGTGCGCTCGGCGAAGAACTCGGTGTGGCCGGTGAAGGGCATGCCGGCATCGTTGATCACGCCTTTGTGCACCGGCGCGGTGACGATGGCCGCGAACTCCCCGGACAGCGCGCCCGCGCAGGCCCGCTCGAGCAGGCCGGTCACGTAGCGCGCATTACGCACATCAAGGTGGCCGGCGACGCTCGGGACCGCGAGCGCGTGATGCTCCACGGTGAGCTGGCCGGGCTCGTGGGGGCAGGCGGTGCCCGGCGCGTAGGGGCGCAGGCTCACCGGCCAGCCGAGCGCGCGGGCCCGCTCGGCGAGCAGCTCGCGGTCCGCGAGGCAGATGAGTTCGCACTCGAGCCGCCGCGCGGCCGCCGCCAGGCACAGCTCGGGGCCGACGCCGGCCGGTTCCCCCGAGGTGAGCACGATCCGCGGCGCCATGGCGTGCGGGCCGCTCAGTCGGTCAGGATCTTCACGTACGCGTCGTCACGCAGCCGCTGCAGCCACAGCTCGGCATCCTCGTCCGCCCGGCTGGCGCGGATCGCCTCCATGGCGTGCAGTCGCTTCATCTCGTTCGTCTCGTCGTACTTGCGTTTGCCGAGCAGCTGCGCGATGTGCCAGCCGAAGCGGGTCTGGAACGGCTGACTGATCTGGCCCACCTTGAGTTTGCTGATCGCCTTGGCGAAGCGGGGCGTGAACTCCGTCGGACTCTGCCAGCCCAGATCGCCCCCCTGGGAAGCCGAGCCGGGATCCTGCGAGACCGAGGCGGCGATCACGGAGAACTTGATCTTGTGCTCGAGGATTTGCTTGCGGATCTTCTCCAGGCGCTGGCGGACCGTGGCGTTGTCCTGCAGCGCGTTCGGGATCAGCAGGATGTGCCGCACGTGCACCTGCTCGACGATGTCCTTGTGCTCCTGGCGGCGGATATTGTCGAGCTTGACGATGTGGAAGCCGGACGGCGTACGGATCGGCGCGCTGACCTGGCCCGGCTTGAGTTTCGGCACCACGTTGGTGAGGAAGGTGGGCAGATCGACGCCCTTGCGCCAGCCCAGGTTGCCGCCTTTCAGCGCATCGGCGCTGCTCGAGTACGTGACCGCAAGCTTGGAGAAGTTCTTGCCCTCCTTGGCGAGCGTGTCGACCTTATCAGCGAGCTTGCGCGCGGCGGTGAGCTCGGCCGGTGTGGCGTTCGGGGGCACGGCGATCAGGATGTGCGAGACCTCGTACTCTTCCCCCGCCGTGGGCTCCTGCGCCTGGTGAGCGAGGAACTGGTCGATCTGGCGCGGGGTGACCACGATGCGCTGCAGCACGTCGCGCTCGCGCAGCAATCCGATCATCAGCTGATCGCGCATCTGATCACGATAGTCCGCGTAGTTGATGCCTTGCTGCGCCAGGGCGTTGGGCAGATCCGCGAACGGGATGCCGTTGCGCGCCGCCACGCTCTGCAGCGCCGCATTCAGCGTGTCGTCGGAGATCGTGATGCCGTCCTGCCGGGCCTGCTGCAGCTGGACCTGCTGGAGGATCAGGCTGTTGAGCACCTGCTTGCGCAGCACGCTCTGCGCGGGCGGGGTGAGGCCCTGGGCCTTGAGCTCCGCCACGACCTGCTTGACGCGGTCGTCGAGCTGGCTCTGGAGAATGACGCCGTTGTTGACGATCGCGGCGATACGGTCGATGAGCTGGCCCTGAGTGGACAGATCGCGGGTCTGGGCGAGGGCCCGGCCGGGCAGCAGCGCGAGCGCGGCCAGCGCGCACACGGCACCGAGCCATGCCAGGGGCGCGCCCCGATGGGTCCGGGTGGAGTCGAAAAAATGCCGCCGCATGCGCTTCAGTCCTCGATCGGTCTTCAGGGATTCGGTGCCGGGGTGCTCATGGCCGCCGGAGTGTAGCCGGGGATGGTCTCGGAAAGAAAAGCATCCGGCGCTGATCCGACACTGGCGAGTCCGGTGAGTTCCACCTGCAGGTAAATGCCAGTGTCCTGCGCGCCGGTGCGCGCCACGCCGCCCGCCGGCTGCAGCGCCGGGCGCACTGCCACGTAGCGCCGCGCGCCCAGGCGCACGGCCCAGCAGCACGCACGGTACTCGAAGCCGACGAATCTCTCCAGTGCCTCGTGGTCCTGTATCGAGTAGATGCCGCGGGCAAAGACGCTCCAGTGCCGCCCGATGGGCCAGGCGGCGGAGATCTCCGCCTGCTCGATGCCGCAGGAGCTGCCCGCGGCGACTCCGGGGGCGGTGCTGCAGAGCAGCGCATTGGCGCTCGCCTGCTCGAACGTATCGCGCTCGTAGCGGTAGTCCAGATTGATCACGCGGTCCGGCCCCGGCCGGTACTGCAGCGAGACCTGTGCGCGCTGGGCCCGGGAGGCCTGGGGATTCCACTGCAGCGCGGCCCGCGCGCTCCAGTGCCGCAACGCCGTCAGCGCCAGTTCCGCGATGATGTCCGAGCGCCGGTCGCTGCGCACCGCCTCCCCGGGCAGCAGCACCCGCGGGGTCTGGAAATCGAACGCCTCGCCGAGGGTGGCCGAGAGGTACTGCCGCCCGCTCGCCGTGCCGAGCAGCCGCGTGGTGAGCGCCGCGCTCACCTGATTGGCATCCCCGACCCGGTCGGCGCCCACGTAGCGGTTGGTGCGGAACAGCTCGACCGGCTGCAGGTCCGGCAGACCGGTATCGAAGATCGGCAGATTGTTCTGATTGCGGTAGGGGACGTACAGGTACATCACCCGAGGCTCGATCGTGATCAGGTGCCGTCCGTCGGGCCCGGCTGTCCGCTCGAGCGTGAGGCCTGTGTCGATGCTCGCGATGGGCAGGCTGCGCGAGGGAGCGTCGGGCTGCCCCGGGGCGATGTGGCGCAGCTCGTACTGGGTGAAGCGCCAGGCGAGCGCCGGCCGGATGAAATATCCCGGTCCGTCGAAATTGAGCGACACCCGTGGCATGACATCCAGGCGCCAGCCGCTCACTGCGGTGGAGTGGTCGGAGCGCTGGAAATCGACCAGCTCGGACTTAAAGCCGTAGCGCAGCAGATCGCCTGGGCCCCAGCCGTAGTCGGAGTCCACCGTGATGTCGGGCACGCGGGCATAGGGGCGCTCGTTGAAGGGCAGCGTGCTGTCGATGGTCTGGAACTGCTGCGCCATGGCGCGCATGTTCCAGTGCACGGTGCGGTACGAAAGCGCGGCGCGCCGGTCGAGGAAGGCGGTGCTGGTACCCTCCGGCCCGGTGGCGAAATCCTCGAAGTACGCGCTGTCGCTGACGTTCTCACCGTCGAGCGTCAGGCGCAGCCCGCGCGGCAGGTTCATCACGCTGTGCAGTTCGATGCGCCCGCGGGCGCGCCCGCCGAGGTAGCTCGCATCGTTCGGCAGGTAGTCCCACTTCAAATCCGTGTACTGGCGGCGCGTGAGGAAGCGCAGATCCCCGCCGATATCGATGCCGCGGTGCTGGAACTCCGTCGGCACCAGCGTGAGGTCGGCATTCGGCGCGATGTTCCAGTAGAACGGCGTCGAGATCTGCAGGCCGCCGCGCGAGGTGTTGCCGAATGTCGGGAACAGAAAGCCGCTCTTGCGCACGTTGCCGAGCGGGAAGGACACCCACGGCAGGTACAGGATGGGCACCCCGTGCAGATCGATCCGTGCGTTGCGGCCGTAGCCGATGCGTTTGCGCGTGTTGAGGGTGATCGAGGCGGCGCGCAGCACCCACGCGGGCGGCACCTCGGGGCAGGTGGTGAAGGTGACTCCCTGCAGATCGAGCACCCCTGCGGGCGTCAGCCGCATCCGGCGCGCCGTGCCGCGGGCGGAGCGGCGGCGCAGCGAGAAGTGCGCCGAATCGAACAGCGCACCACCGCTTGGGGAGTAGCTGCCGCCCTTGCCGGTGACCTCGAGCTGCGGATCGATGAACTGGATTCCGCCGCGGGTGCTGAGCGCGCCGGTGCGCCGGTCGTACTCGAGCTCATTGGCGCGGATCTCCCGCTCGCCCTGGCGCAGCACGACATGTCCCTTGAGGGTGAGCTGGCCGCTTTTGGCGAGCATCGCGTGGTCCGCCGAGGCGTGCACGCTGCCGCCTGCGGCGAGGCGTTTCTGTGCCGCGCGCCGGCTCGCGGCGCGGGATGCGCCGCTGAGCGCCGGTGGCGGCGCGGGGCTCGGCGGCTCGGCGGCCCAGAGACAATGCGAGGCGATGCCGCCGAACGACAGCAGGGCGGTCCAGAGTGGGCTCCAACGCGGCATGAGGGGGCGGATTATAATGGCAGGCCCGAATTCCCGTGGGCTCAAAGCACCTCATGGTTGATCACGACGCGCGGCTCGCGCTGCTGCACGATTGGCTCTCGCGCGAGCTGCGCATGCGCCCGAGGGGCATCGAACCGGCTTCGAGCGATGCGAGCTTCCGGCGTTATTTCCGCGCGTTCTGCGCCGACGGCACCTACATCGTCATGGATGCGCCGCCCGGGCGCGAGGACGTCCGTCCGTACCTGCGCGTCACGAAGCTGCTCGAGCCGCTCGGCGTGCACGTGCCGCACGTCTACGAGGCAGATCAGCAGCGCGGGCTGCTGTTGCTGGAGGACCTCGGTCACACGCCCTATCTATCCCGGCTCGCCGAGCCCGGTGCGGCCGGGCCGCTCTACAGCGCGGCGTTCGAGGCGCTCGTGCGCATCCAGGTGCTCGGCGCCGAGGCGGCCGCCGGGCTCGCCCCTTACGAGCGCGCCGTGCTGCGGCGCGAGATGGACCTGATGCCCGAGTGGTTCATGGAACGGCATCTGGGCCTTTCCCCGACGGACGAGGAGCGCGCGGTGCTCGCGGCGGCCTTCGAGTGGCTGATCGGGGAGGCCCTCGCGCAACCGCAGGTGTTCGTGCACCGCGACTACCACTCGCGCAATCTGATGCTCACCGCCGAGCGCAGCCCCGGAGTGCTCGATTTCCAGGACGCGCTGCGCGGGCCGGTCGGCTACGATCTGGTCTCGCTGTTGAAGGACTGTTATATCGCGTGGCCGCGCGAGCGCGTGCTGCAGTGGGTGCAGGAGTACTGCGCGCTGCTCGCCGCGCGGGGCAGTCCAGCCGGGCGGGACGCGGCGCAGTTTCTGCGCTGGTTCGATCTGATCGGCGTGCAGCGGCACCTGAAGGTGCTCGGCATCTTCGCCCGCCTGTGGCACCGCGACGGCAAGCGCGGCTATCTCGGCGATCTGCCGCTGACGCTGCGCTACGTGCGCGAGACGTGCCGCCTCTATGCGCAGCTGGCGCCGCTCGGGGCGCTGCTCGAGGGGCGCATCGCAGCGGAGCTGCCGCGCGCCAACGCGCGCGCCCTGCGTGAGCCGGCCACATGAGGGCGATGCTGCTCGCGGCCGGCCGCGGCGAGCGGCTGCGGCCGATCACCGACACCGTGCCGAAGCCGCTGGCGAGCATCGCCGGCCGGGCATTGATCGAGTACCACTTGGAGAATCTCCTGCGCGCGGGCATCGTCGAGGTGGTGATCAATCTGTCGTGGCTCGGTGAGCGCATCCGCGCCGCGCTCGGCGCCGGGGAGCGCTACGGACTGACGATCCGCTACAGCGAGGAGGGGCCGGTTGCGCTCGAGACCGGCGGCGGCATCGCGCGCGCGCTGCCGCTGCTTGGCGCCGAGCCGTTTCTGGTCGTCAATGCGGACGTGTGGACGGATCTCGAGTTCGCCTCGCTCGGGGCGCTGCCGGCCGGGGCTGACGCGAGTATCGTGCTCGCGCCGAACCCCGAGCATCATCCCGGGGGGGATTTCACCCTGCGGGACGGGGCGGTAGTGGAGGAGGGCACGGATCGTCTGACCTACACGGGGATCGGGATCTACCGGCCGGAGTTCTTCGCCGGCTGCCCGCAGGGCCGCTTCCCGCTGCGGCCGCTGTTGCGCCGGGCGATCGCCGCCGGGCGCCTGCGCGGGCGCGTGCATCGGGGCGAGTGGTTCGATGCCGGCACGCCCGAGCGGCTCGCCTGGCTCGATGCGCACGTGCGCGGTCGGCGCGCAGATTAGGGGCCCGGCCGCCCCCGCCGTACAATAGCGCCATGCCGAGCCTGAAAGACATTCCTGTGGTCGCCGAGCAGGGCCGGGCCCGAAGCGGCGAAAAGTACGTGACCCCGCAAGGCTTTACGGCCATCCGCGATGGCATCAAAGGGGCCGCGCCGGCCGCGCGCGAGGGCTTTGGGCGCAAGCCCGAATGGCTGCGTGCCCGCGCGCCTGCCGGGAGCGGCTTTCAGGCCGTCAAGGGCATCGTCAAAGAGCATCGCCTGGCGACGGTGTGCGAAGAGGCCAAGTGTCCGAATATCGGGGAGTGCTGGAACGCGGGCACCGCGACCATCATGCTGATGGGGGCGGTGTGCACGCGCGCCTGCCGCTTCTGCTCGGTCGACACCGGCAATCCGCACGGCTGGCTCGACCCGGACGAGCCGGAAAACAGCGCGCGCACGGTGGAGCTGATGAAGCTCAGGTACGTGGTGCTCACGTCGGTCGATCGCGACGATCTCGCCGACGGGGGCGCCGCTCACTACGCGGCATGCATCCGCGCCATCAAGCGCCGCAACCCCGCGACCGCCGTCGAGGCGCTCACGCCGGACTTCCAGGGCATGCGCGCAGCGGTGGAAGCCGTGGTCGACTCCGGGCTCGAGGTGTTCGCGCAGAACATCGAGACCGTGCGCCGCCTGACCCATCCGGTGCGCGATCCGCGCGCCGGTTATGAGCGCACGCTCGAGGTGCTGCGGCACGCCAAGGGCCACCGGCCCGGGATCCTCACCAAGAGCAGCCTGATGCTCGGCCTCGGGGAGCGCGACGAGGAGATCGAGGCCACGCTGCGCGATCTGCGCGCCGCCGAAGTCGACATCGTGACCCTCGGCCAGTATCTGCGCCCGACCGCCAACCACCTGCCCGTGGAGCGCTTCGTCACCCCGGCGCAATTCGATGGGTACCGTCAGTACGCGCTCGGCCTCGGCTTCCTCGAGTGTGTATCGGGGCCGCTCGTGCGCTCGAGCTACCGGGCCGAACAGGCGCTGAACCGCAACAACGCGGGACTCGACAACACGCGCCTCGCCGCGCGGCCGCGGTGAGCGCGGAAGCTGCTCACTCGCCGCATCCGGCGCACGCCGCCGCGGCTGTGCCGCCGCCCTTCCCCCAGGTGCGCCGCCTCGGGCTGCAATCCTACGAGCCGACCTGGCGGGCGATGCAGCGCTTCACCGACGCGCGCACCGCCGCGACGGGCGATGAGATCTGGCTGCTCGAGCATCCGCCGGTCTTCACCCTCGGCATGAACGCCGACCCGGCGCACGTGCTCGCCGCCGCAGACATACCGGTGGTGCGCATCGACCGCGGCGGACAGGTGACCTACCACGGGCCGGGCCAACTCGTCGTCTATCCGCTGCTCGATCTGCGCCGCGCCGGCCTCGGCGTGCGTGATCTGGTCACGGCACTCGAGCGCAGCGTGATCGATTATGCGGGCAGTCTCGGCATCGAGGCCGAAAGCCGCCGCAGCGCCCCCGGGGTATATGTTGCGGGACGCAAGCTCGCGAGCGTCGGGATCCGCGTACGGCGCGGGGCGAGCTATCACGGCATCGCGCTCAATGTATGCAACGATCTCGGGCCATTCGCGAGAATCAACCCCTGCGGCTACGCCGGGCTGCAGATGACGCGTCTCGCCGATCTCGCCGCGGTGGACTCGGTCAGCGCAGCGGCCGAGGGGCTGCTGCCGCATCTGCTGCGGCACCTGTACCGGAGGTCCTGCGGCACCGCCGGCACCCCCAATCCCTGAGCGTGCGAGGTTGACATGCCGGTGCGTGGCTGTCTGCGACGATCCGTCACGGTGCCGCCCGATGCGATGCGCGGATGGCTGGTGCGGCTGATGTTCGATGCGCACGGGGTGCGCGCCGTGGTGCGCGCCGTGCTGTTCATCGTGCTCGTCGGGGTCATGGCCCTGCTGGTCACGCTCATGATCCGCGGCATCGTCGAGTCGGTGCCGCTCTGGTATCGGCGCCTGCAGGCGATCGTGCACCAGGGGCGAACCGGCGCAATACCCGTATCGCTGATCGCCCTGAACGAGTCGGTTTTTCTGGTCAGCGCGCTGTTTGCGACCTGGGTCATGAGCTGGCTCGAGGGCAGGCCGATGAGCGACATCGGTTTCAAACGGCCGAACCGCTGGCGCGATCTGACGGGGGGGTTCCTGGTGGGGTTCGGTATGCTGAGCGTGCTCGTCGGGGCGCTCGTGGCGCTCGGCTTCGCGCGTCTGCAGGCACCGCCGGTGGGGCACGGCACCGCGCTCGGATATGCGCTCGCCTGGCTCGCGGCGATGCTGCTGGTCGGGTGCTTCGAGGAGAGCGCCTTCCGCGGCTACTTGCTCACCGTGCTGCGGGAGCGCTACGGCTTCTGGCCGGCGGCGCTCGCCGTCACCGTGCTGTTCATGGCGGCGCACGGCTTGAACGTGGGCGAGAATCCCACGGGCCTGGCCACCGTGGCGGTGGTGAGCGTGCTGTTCTGCCTGGCCATCCGCCGCACCGGGGCGCTCTGGTGGGTCATCGGCTGTCACGCGGCCTGGGATTGGGCCGAGAGCTATTTCTTCGGCAGTGCCGACAGCGGTGAGCGCTCGGTCGGACATCTGCTCACGCTGCGGCCGCTCGGCAACATCTACCTGAGCGGCGGCCGGGACGGACCCGAAGGGTCGGTGCTGTGCCTGGCGGTCCTGTTCCTTGCCATCGCGGCGCTGCCGCTGCTGATCCGCCATCGCGGCACTGCCGCGGCGCCGGCCGTTGCCGAGGCGTAACGGCCTCAGATCAGATC
>JAKAYU010000083.1 GCA_021809525.1 Pseudomonadota bacterium
ATTGAACGCGGCAACGCCCTCACTTCAAGTCCCCGCTCCAACTCATAGAGCATTTTCTCCTCGCAGCACCTCGGCCGCACCGCAGCGCCACAGGCGCCCAGCCGAAGAGGTCCGCCTGAAAAAAATCCCAGGAATGCTAGCGAGGCCTCTTTGCCTGCTTTGAGTTGTACATGGCCCTCAGGATACATTCATACTCTTTTTCCGGGATAAGTCCGATCGCTTCTCTTCGTTCGTCGAGATGGCCCGGGCTTATCGTTGGTTTCATGACGAAACCACCGTCGAAGAACTGCGTGCCGTATATCTGCTTGCGACCTTCGTTCACTCGGACGCGATCCACAAACAATGCGTAATCCTCCGGGGACAATTCATGACGTTTGGCGAGCTGCGTGAGCGGCTTCAGCCATCTTCGCTGCCACGCGGGATCCTGGTCCTGGTGCTGCAAGAGTAGCCATGCCGCATTCGTCCCGCCATAACCCACCATCGCCGGAGTCGGAAACCCATAGGTCTTGAAAATCTCCTTCAGGGGTTTTTCATTTTCTGCGTCGATTTCCTTTACACGACGAATATACTCCGGATCAGACATGCCATGTCTGATCAGCGCAATTCTTGCCTCTTGATCCTTGTGCGCCATTTGCAGCAGTTCGGTTCGAAGCGCTGGATTCGTCGGAGCCTTTTCGCGCGGTCTGCCGGAATAAAACTGCATATCGACACGCTTTTCTTCGACTACGGCGGTTGGACAACGAGTTTCCATCGAGCTCAACGCGATACTCGCAGACTCAGCGCCGCTCCTGCGCGAGTCCGTGGTGGCGGTCGCGACTGTTGCCGCGGCAATGCAAATTGCGAGCAGCTCAAATACACGCAACTTTCTGGTCATCTTCTTTTCCTCCCATTGTGACGTCGGAGTGTCGCTTGAGTAAGTCTGCGTCCAGCCATGAACGCGTCGCACTGGACTCATTCTGGTAGCTCACGCTCATGAGCCTCATTGAGTCTACCGCGGAAAACCCGGGCAGTCAGGCATGGAAGTGGGCCTGCTCTGGCGTACGGTAGTTGTGCGACTGGCGGCCACGCCCGTGATTAAAGAAGTCGAAGTACACGGTGAACGGATTTCGTGTCCGTCCGGCCATGCCGGTAAGCGTCTGGGCAAACGTCTTCGCGGTTCACCGGTGACCGCCGAGTCATGCTCTGCGTCAATCGGTCGGTTTGAACGTTGAGATGTTCTTCCCGGCCATTTTTCTCGGAGGAGCTTGACTCAAGCGTCTTGTTGTCGCCGATTTCGCTGCCGGCGCCGGACCGTCATCGTGGCCGGCGGGCCGGCCGGGCCTGCCTGGCAAAATGCGCCTCCTGGGGGAGGGCGTGGCGAGTGGGCCGACCTGCGCTTTCTGGTGCAGATCAATGTTCCGTAGACTCAAGAGAAGGAGACCTGGACCTGCGGAAGCAGAGATTCATGACCGAATAGAACATTCGTGCGCTGCGTGAGTCCAATGTGCGGATTGCTCAGGGCGAGGTGGCGCCGGACCCACGGGGAATTACGGGTCGATCGGATACGCCAAGGCTCGCCGTGGCGCATCCGGCATCACTCCTGTGCGCGGATGCGCCGGACGATTAGCGAATGACGCCGACCGACTCGTGCTGGCGGCTCGGAGCGTTGAGTTCGTGTCGAGGGGCGGCCGCACTCCGTTTCTGCCCGCTCGTCACGACCGGCGCGCGATTCGCCAGTGCAACGGGCGAGAAGATCAGAGCAGTGGTGGCGAGCGTAACGCTCAAGGCAAACGTGGCGGCGATCAGTTTCCGGGCGGTGTTCATGGCGGGTTCTCCTCGGTTGTGCCTCAATAACCCTCCCGTGCGCAGAAAGTTGCAGGCGGCTGCACAACACGGGCCATGCGTCCGCGAGAACGCCGCGCGGGTCTCAATGTCCGGACATTCGAGGCGGGGGTGCGCGCGCAACACACCCGGGTCAGTGCCGCGGCGGGCGGCTGTGCACCGGCAGCCGCTTGCGTTTCCGTTCCGGCACGGTTCACGGTAAGCTTCGACGGCAGCGTTGCCAATTCATCCGGCGATGGGGCGATGCGCTGCGCCGGTGAAGCCCCTGCCGCACCCCACGATGCATGACGCTGCTATCTTGCGCACCCATGACTGTTGCCCCCGATACTCTCTCCCGGCAGGCGCCCTACTCCCCTGAAGAGGCGGAAGACCGGGATGTCGTGCTCCGTATCGCGGATCTGCGCAAGCAATATCCGGAAATCGTCGCCGTCGATGGGGTCTCCTTCGAGGTCCGCCGCCGCGAAGTGGTCGGTCTGCTCGGCCCGAACGGCGCCGGCAAGACGACCACCATCAACATGATGCTTGGGGTGCTGAGCCCCACCTCCGGAGGCATCTGGATCGCAGGCGTCGACCTCGCGCAGCATCGGGCGCGCGCCCTCGCCCGTGCAAACTTCGCCGCCGTCTATGCCGCGCTGCCCGGCAATCTCACCGTGGAACAGAACCTGAAGTTCTTCGGGCTCCTTTACGGGGTGGCGCACCTCGCCGAGCGGACCGATGCGCTGATCGAGCAGTTCGACCTCAAGGCCCTGCGCGACACCAAGTGCGGGGTGCTCTCCTCGGGAGAGCAGACGCGGGTCGCGCTCGCCAAGGCAGTCCTGAACCATCCGCAGCTGCTGCTGCTCGATGAGCCGACCGCCTCTCTCGACCCGTCCGCGGCGCAGACGGTGCGTGCGCGGATCCGCAGCCTGGCCACCGAAGGGGACTGCGGCATTCTCTGGACCTCCCACAACATGTACGAAGTCGAGGAGGTCTGCGACCGCGTGCTGTTCCTGTCGCACGGCCGGATCCTGCTCGAGGGCGATCCGCGGCGCCTGCCGGCGGAGCACGGCGCGGCCACGCTCGAGGAGCTGTTCATCCGCTTGGCGCGCGAGCCGCTCGCCGAAACCCTGGAGCGCACCGTTTGAGAGCCCGTCCCGTTGCCGGCATTCTGCTGCGACAGTTCTATCTGATCCGCGGCAGCCCGGTGCGCGCGCTGCCGATGTTCGCCTGGGTGGCGATCGACATCGTGGTCTGGGGATTCATCACCCGGTACCTGAACCTGATGAGCGCCGGACGGTTCAACTATGTGCCGAGCCTGCTCGGCGCGGTGCTGTTGTGGGACTTCTTCACCCGCATCATGCAGGGCGTGAGCACCGCGTTCCTGGAGGATGTCTGGTCGAGGAATTTCCTCAACCTGTTTGCCACGCCGCTCACCACTCCCGAATACATCGCGGGACTCGTGATCACGAGCATCGGCACCAGCACGATCGGCCTGATCGTGATGCTCGTGCTCGCCACGAGCGTGTTCGGGCTGTCGTTCTTCTCCCTTGGCCTGATGCTCATTCCCTTCCTGCTCGTCCTGTTCGCCTTCGGTATCGCGCTCGGCATTCTCGCGAGCGCCCTCGTGCTGCGCCTCGGGCCGGCATCGGAGTGGCTGGTCTGGCCGCTGCCCGCGCTGCTCTCGCCGTTCGTCGGGGTCTTCTATCCGCTCTCCACGCTGCCGCGCTGGATGCAGGATGTCGGTCATCTGCTCCCGCCCGCCTACGTGTTCCAGGGCATGCGAGGGATTCTTGCGGGGCACGCTCTGCCGGCGGGAGAGCTGGCATTCGGCGCGGGGCTTGCCGTGTTCTATGTGCTGCTCGCCGGATATTTTTTCACGCGGGTGTTCCGCTACGCCTTGCGCACGGGGCTGCTGGCCCGCTACAGCGCCGAAAGCGTCTCTTGATCATCGCGCACCGCGGGTGATGTTCGGCGCGCTGCGCCCGCTGCAGACGGTTCAGATCAGAGCGCGCTCGAGCCAGCGCCCGAGCGTACCGGCATCCACCGCGCCGGACTGGCGCGCGAGTTCCCGTCCCTCACGGAACAGAATCAGGGTGGGGATGCTGCGGATACCGAAGCGCCCGGCCAGTTGCGGTTGCTCGTCCGTGTTGACCTTCGCCACCCGCAGCTCCGTCGCGCGTTGCGCCGCCACCCGCTCGAGTACCGGCGCCATCATGCGGCACGGACCGCACCACGGAGCCCAGAAATCCACGAGCGCCGGCAGCGTGGCGCGTTCGACGTGCGCTGCAAACGAGACCGGGTCCAAGGCAACCGCCTCGCCGCTGAGGATCAGAGCCTTGCAGCGGGGACACTTCGGATGCTCGCCCGCCCGCGCCTGGGGGACGCGAACGAGGGAGTGACACTTCGGGCAAGCCACCAGAACGGCGCCGGTGACGGGTGTATCGGCGTTCATGCCTCGTGTATGGGGCCGGGAGGAACCGATTCAAGCGGGCAGGGGCTTGGCTTCGCTGCGAACGCCCCCATGTTCCGAGCCAACGTTTCCTCAATCCTTTCCACGGGGACTGGCGCGCGCATGGAATACCGGGATTACTACAAGGTTCTGGGCGTGGCCCGCACGGCCACCGCGGAGGAGATCAAGAAGTCCTATCGCCGGCTGGCCCGCAAGTATCATCCGGACGTCAGCAAGGAGAAGGACGCCGAGCAGAAGTTCAAGGAAGTCCAAGAGGCCTACGAGGTCCTGAAGGACCCGGAAAAGCGTGCAGCATACGATCAGCTCGGCAGCGACTGGAAGTCCGGCCAGCAGTTCCGGCCCCCGCCGGACTGGACGAGCGGCTTCGAGTTCCGCGGCGGCGGCCCCGGGGGAGGCGGCGGGGCGCATGTGTTCGAGGGGCAGGGCTTCAGCGACTTCTTCTCTTCGCTGTTCGGCGGCGCCAGCCCCTTCGCGGCGTCCGGACAGCGCCAGCCGCGCGGCGGGCGCGACCATCATGCGCGCATCGACATCGACCTCGAGGAAGCCTTCGGCGGCGGCACCCGCATGCTCGAGCTGAAGCGGCCAGAAGTAAAGCCCGACGGCACCGTCGAGCTGCGCACGCACACAGTGCGCGTCAGCATTCCGGCAGGCGTGGCCGACGGTCAGCTCATCCGGCTCGCCGGGCAGGGTGAAGCGACCGCGGGCGGCGGACGCGCCGGGGATCTGTACCTGGAAGTGCACGTCCGCCCGCACCGTCTCTATCAGTTGGAAGGGCGCGACGTCACGTTGACTTTGCCCATCGCGCCGTGGGAGGCGGCACTCGGGGCGACGGTCACCGTGCCGACGCTCGGCGGCCCGGTCGACATGCAGGTGCCCCCGGGCGCGCAGTCCGGCCAGAAGTTGCGGCTCCGGGGCCGCGGCCTGCCCGGTCAACCGCCCGGCGACGCGTACGTGCAGCTCAAAGTGGTTGTGCCTCCGGCCTCTTCGCCCGAGGCGCGGGCATTGTACGAGACGATGCGTACGAAGCTTGCCGGCTTCGACCCGCGCGCCGACCTGAAGAGGTGAGTCATGAGCGACATCGTGCAGATCTATGACGTCTGCCTGGTGAGCGAAGCCGATTGGCTCGCGGCGGGGGAGATCTGCCGGTTGTGCCGGCTGGATCTCGAGGCGGTCATCGAGTTCGCCGACCTCGGCCTGATCGCACCGCGAGGCCACAGCCCGGAGCAATGGCAGCTGCCGGCGGCGGCGCTGCCGCGCCTGGCGATGGCGGGCCGCCTGATGCGCGATCTTGGCGTCAATGCGAGCGGCGCGGCGCTCGTGATCGAGCTGCTGGACACACAGCGTGAGCTCGAACACGAGCTCGAGCGGCTGGCGCGGCTGGCCCCGCAGTAGGACACGCGCCGATCCGACAGCCGACCGACGGGCGCCTTCACCCGCCGCAATGGCGCCGGGAGGTTCAGTCTGCCATTTGTGCTGGGCGGCGCTTGTACCAGCGCCGCACACCGGCGCGCCGCAGGATCACCATAACCGCGACGGCGAGCAGGATCTGCGCCGCGCAAGAAATGACGGTCGCGGTTCCCTCATGCATCGGCAGCGGCGCGAACAGCCGAGCCCGCAGCAGCATGAAGACCAACACGTAGCTTGCCGAGAGGCAGAGCAGCCCGTCATACAGGATGGTCAGCAGGCGAACCCAATTGCGCCGCCGCCACAGTCCCGACAGGCATAGCGCCCCGACAGCGAGGCAGAGCGCGAGCGAGAGCACGTAGGCGCCGGGGCCTGCCCACTCCTGTGCCGCGGCGAGGTTTGCGCTGAGGAGCAGGAAGCTGGCCGCCTGCAGGGCCACGGCAACGGACACCGATCGCGGCCGTTCGGCAGGAGCGCCGTCATCGTGCAGGTCCGGCCGGTCCATTCAGGTCCCCTCGCGCGCAAGCCAGTACCCGGCGGATTTCTCGGCTTGGCCTTCGCTACGAGAGCCGCACGAGCGGCGCTGCGGTGCCGTTCGCTCGCGCATACCATCCAGTCCGCCTCGCCAGACGACCGCCGCTCGAGGATCGGCTGGATGCAGTGCCCCCGCACGACACTGCGGTTCGAATCCTCTCTCCCGAGTCAGCACGCTGGTTCCCGCGCCACGGCCCCAGGCCATCGTATGGGCGAGACCCGCGCCTCAACGGCCGCCGCCACTGCCAATAATCGCCGATCGGCCCCGCGCGCGCCCATGAGCATCAGGCCCACCGGTGCGGCGCCGGGCTCCTGGCAGGGAATCGAGATAGCGCAACGATCGAGGAAGTTGGCCACGGCCGTATTGCGCAGCACCAGATGATTGGTCCGCAGGTAGCTCTCGTCCGACTCCAGATCCTGCAGAAGCGGAGCAATGATCGGCGTCGTCGGCAGAACGGCTGCATCGAATCCCCCGAGCGACTCGTCGAGGCGACGTTGCAGGTCAGTCCGCGCGCGGATCAGCTCGAGATAGTCCGCGGCGCTCTGCTCCCGCCCAAGCAGGATGCGACGCGACACCCTCGGATCGTAACGTGCGCCGTCGGACTCGAGGTGCTCGCGATGAACAGCGTACGCTTGCGCGGCAGGGAAGCCGCCCTTGCGGTTGATGACGGGCAGCTCCTCGAGCTCCGACAGGGGCATTTCCTCGACCTGCGCCCCCGCGATACGCAATTGTTGAATCGCACGCTCGAAGCAGCGCGCCACCTGCGCATCGAGCGAGTCGAGAACATACCGCGTGGGAGCAGCGAATCGCAGTCCACGCACCCCGACGGTGTGCAGCAGTGCCGTCGGCTCATCCGCGAGCACGGCATCGAGTGTGGCACAGCACTCGACGCTCGCGGCCAGCGGCCCGACCGAGTCGAGCGACTCAGAGAGCGGGAATACCCCCGCGAGGGGCACCCTGCGTGCCGTCGGCTTGAATCCCACGATCCCACAGAAGGCCGCCGGTATCCGGCACGAGCCGCCGGTATCCGTCCCGAGTGCCCCATATGCCATCTCATCGGTGATCGAGACGGCCGCACCCGCCGACGAGCCGCCCGGCGCGCGCCGCCCTTGTCGGTCGAAGGGGTTGAGCGGGGTACCGTAGTGTGGGTTCAGTCCAAGCCCCGAGTAGGCGAACTCGGTCATATTCGTCCGCCCGATCGGGATGAAGCCGGCGGCCCTCAGACGCGCGACCGCGGTGCAGTCCCGACGGGCGGGCGGCTGCCCGAGCAGCACGCGAGAGCCGGCGGTGGTGACATCCCCCGCCATATCGAACAGATCCTTGACCGAGACGGGAATTCCCGACCACGGGCTGAGCGTCGCCCCCTGAGCCCGCAGGCGGTCGTAATAGTCCGCCGTCGCCCGCGCGGCCTCGGCATGAACCTTCAGGAAGACCCTCGCCCCCTCGCCGCCCGGGTCGCCGATCCGGGTGAGGCACTCCTCGAGCAGCCGGCGACTCGTGGTTGCGCCGGCGTCGAGGTCACGGGCGAGTGCGGCGAGCGTGTTCATTCAGGCTCTGTGGCAGATAATCGAATGGTGCGTCATCGTCAGGGACAGCGAATTCACATGCCCGAATCCCGATCAGGCGCCGGCGCGGCGGGCGGTTGCCGGGAGCAACTGTTCCGCGGGAATTCGCAACGTCAGCCGATTATGCGCTTCGGGTCGCTCAATTCCGATCACCCGAGCTTGCCGCGACAGGACAGGGATCATCCGAGGTGAGCGTACCCTCGCCGGTCACACTCGCTCGGAGCCGGTCCCGTCGGAGTCCTCCGGCGGGACCGGCCGAGGCGCCGCCTCAGTGACTGACCGAAGGCGTCGTTACGGCTCGAGAAGACCGGGGTCGCACCGCCGTGACGGGCAACGGCGCCGCACAGCGCCCCGTCAGCCGCCATCCGGCGGCGGCGATGATCGGATGCCCGGGCAGTGAATTTGCCTGGCCAAGTGTGCTCGCCGGCGCACGCAGCAGACGACAGAGCGGCCGTGCCGCAGAGCGGCATGCACTACGCGACCGCCCAGGGCAGCGGCGTCACCACGAATTTCGCCGAATCCGCTGCGCGCGGCGCCAGTGCATCGCGGGTCGTGCGACCGAGCGGCACGACCTGCCAGCCGCCAGGCCCCTGCAGACTGAGCGTCACCCCATGTAGCGTCTCATCACCGCCGGCACTGAGCGAGACGCGGTGGCGCGGGTGCCCGGCTTGAGGGTCTTCGCGCCAAGACCAGGACCTGCCAGCCGCCGGCCGACCGGGTCATTGGGCAGCGCGCGGTCAGCGGCAGATCGGCAAGCGCCGAGGAGTCGCCGGCGTAGGCCCGGTAGGTGCCGGCGGTCTCGCTCCACCCTCCCCGACCCCACCACCATTCCTCGCGCGGCGCGATGTGGAAGTCGACCCCCTTCGGCTGTCCGGGCACAAGCGCCACGCATTGAAAACCGACCCGGATGCGCGGCGGCTCGCTGGTCGCGGCCGGCATGCCCAGATACAGCTGAGCGACATCCGTGCCCGCCACGTGTCCGACATTCATCACGCGCGCGCTTACCCGGATCGGCGTCACGCCGTCGACGGCCTGTGCGCCGCGCATGAATGGCACTGGCGAATTATCTCTCCGGGTTGCCCGGGTGCCTCGGGCAGCGGCGGGGCTGGCCGCCGCCGCTTGGGCGCTCGCGGCAGGCCATTGCCGAGCTCGCCCGTAGCCGCTACGTTCCGACTGGCGGGCAGCGGTGTTGGGGCGTGAGGGCAAATCGGGCGGCTCGGCCCGCACTGCGGGATTTAGGCAGACCCGGCGGAATCATCCGAGGGCAACACGCCAGCACTTGTACCAGAATGGAACGCTGTCCTCGATGCGCACGAAGCCCAGCGCACCTGGTGCGCTTCGGCGGCTCCTCACCCTCATCGAGACACAGAAGCTGCACCGATCGGAACGAGAGTTCCGATCGGTGCAGCACGAGCGAGGAACGGCAAGCCGCGCGAGCGCAGCTGCCGTTTTCAGGCGTTCGCGGCCGCCTTGGTCTCAGTGACCGCGGCGATCACTTCCTCCGCCACATTCTTCGGCACCGGCTCGTAGTGCGAGAATTCCATGGTGTACGAGGCGCGACCGCTGGTCATCGAGCGCAGCTGACCGATGTAGCCGAACATTTCCGACAGCGGCACGATGGCCACGACGGCAATATTGGTGCCACGCTCGAGCTGATCCTGAATCATGCCACGACGGCGGTTCAGATCGCCGATGACATCGCCCAGATAGTCGCCCGGCGTCACCGTCTCGACCTTCATCACCGGCTCGAGCAGGATCGGACCGGCCTTGCGCATCGCTTCACGGAAGCATGCCTTGGCCGCGATTTCGAACGTCAGCGCGTTCGAGTCGACATCATGGTAGCTTCCGTCGGTCAGCGTGGCGCGGAAGTCCACGGTCGGGAAGTGCGCCAGCACGCCATCTTCCTTCTGAATCTTCAGCCCCTTCTCCACCGACGGCACGTACTCGCGCGGCACTGAGCCGCCGGATGTTGCGTCGACGAATTCGAAACCCTTGCTGCGCTCGAGCGGTTCGAACGTGATCCACACTTCGGCGAACTGGCCGGAGCCGCCCGTCTGCTTCTTGTGCACGTACTGCTCGTCGACCTTGCGCGTGATGGTCTCGCGGTACGCGACCTGCGGCTGGCCCATGGTGCCCTCGACGTTGAATTCCGTGCGCATGCGATCGAGCGTCACCTCCAGGTGCAACTCGCCCATGCCGCGCAGAATCGTCTGGCCCGTCTCGCGATCGGTCTCCAGATGCAGTGAGGGATCGGCGCGAACCATCTTCGCCAGAGCCGCGCTGAACTTCTCCTGATCACCCTTGACCTTCGGCTGCACGGACACGCTGATCACGGGGTCCGGGAAGCGCATGCGCTCGAGGATCACCGGATTGGCGGCATCACAGAGCGTGTCTCCGGTCTCCGTCTCCTGCATGGACACGAGCGCGATGATGTCACCGGCGCGGGCCTCTTCGATCGGATTTGCCTCCTTGGCGAACATCTCGACCATGCGGCCGATCTTCTCGCGCTTGCCGCGCGTGGTGTTCAGCACCGAGGCTCCCCGGGTGAGCACTCCAGAGTACACGCGTACGAACGTCAGGGCGCCGTACGCATCGTTGATGACCTTGAACGCCAGGCCGCTGAACGGCTCGTCATCCGAGCACTTGCGCTCGCCGGTGATGTTGCCATCCTCGTCCATCGTCTTGATGGCCGCGACATCGGTGGGCGCCGGCAGGTAGTCGACGACGGCATCCAGAACCTGCTGCACGCCTTTGTTCTTGTACGAGGAGCCGCACAGCACCGGGTTGAACGCACCGGTCACGGTCCCCTTGCGCAGACACTGGCGGAGCACATCGGCCGACGGCGCGTGACCGTCTTCGAGGTACTTGTGCATCGCCTCGTCGTCCATCTCGAGACAGGTATCGACGAGTTCGGTACGGTACTTTTCGACATCCGCGAGGATCTTGCGATCCGTCGGCACATGGATGTCGAGCTTGTCGGCGAGGTCCGGCGTCACCTCGAGCGTTTGCCACTCGGCATCTTTGTCGTCCGACTCCCACACCAGTGCCCTCATCTCGACGAGGTCGATCATGCCCTTGAAGTTGTCTTCCGAGCCGATCGGGATCTGCACCGGCAGCGGACGGGCGCCGAGACGCTTCTTGATCATGTCCACACAGCGCGTGAAGCTGGCGCCGCTGCGGTCCATCTTGTTGACGTAGCAAATACGCGGCACGCCGTAGTTGTCCGCGAGTCGCCAGTTGGTCTCAGACTGCGGCTCCACACCAGCGACACCGTCGAATACCACGACGGCGCCGTCCAGCACGCGCAGCGAGCGATTGACCTCGATGGTGAAGTCGACGTGCCCGGGGGTGTCGATCAGGTTGATCTTTTTCCCGCGCCAGAAGCAGGAGACCGCGGCGCTCTGAATCGTGATGCCGCGCTTTTGCTCCTGCTCCAGGTAGTCCGTCGTCGTCGAGGTCTTCAGGTCCTTCGTGTCGTGGATGTCGATGATCGTGTGCTTGCGCCCGGTGTAATACAGGATGCGCTCCGTCGTCGTCGTTTTGCCGGCATCGACATGGGCAATGATGCCGATGTTGCGGATATCAGAAAGAGCGGTTGTGCGGGCCATAGCAAGTTTCCGTTACGAATGTTCGGTTCACTCTGTCGAGCAGCCGGACGCGCATGCTGGCCCGGCTCACGTATCTAAAATGATCTGCGCTGAAGAGAGCAGCGCCCTCCTCGATCCCAACGCCTGATGCGGGTAAATCCGGGATTCGAGGGCAGAAGGGGCCGGCATCGTATAGAGATCGGAGCGGAAATTCAATCGTCGTGCGCCGGCACTGTGACGGGCCAATGCGCAAGGTCGAGGGCGCATTGCAGCCCGTCCGGTCCCCTGGGGCTCATCGCGCACCTTGCGCACGGTATGTAATAAAAACAATGACTTATGTCGTTCTAGGCTGAATTAGGCGCTAGCACTATGCCCGCCGGCATCCCCGCGCTCGGCCGCCCCTGTGCCGAGGGCGTCCGCCTTGCCATATCGCCGTCGAGGCAGACCCCGGCTCCGTTCGAGCCACTGCGCGCCAGCAGCGGACACCGCTCTGCCCCGCCGGCGGTCCGGGCGGGGGACCATGAGCCTCGGCGATGACTGAGTGCGGCCCCTCTATCGCGCCATTCTCGTGCGCCTCACGGCGGTTGTTGCGCGTTGTTGATGGGGATCGAAATCCGCCTCTTTCCGGTGATCGACGCGTTTTCTCGATTTTCTGGCACACCGCTTGCGTGTTTTTCCGGTCCCTCTCTTCGCCTCGCCAAACAACTTCTTGATTCCACTGCGGCTGCGTCTGGCAGCGGTCCTGGGCTCATAGGGGCTGGCGTTGCCGCGGCCTGCTGGCGGCGCTTCAAAAACCCGCGTCTGGCCCCCAGAATCAGGCGGATTCTCGCCGCCGCCAACACGCGTCGGCTCCATCCCGTAATGGGAGCATAGGGCCTCGTGGCGAGTCGTCAGATCGGTCCGCGCGTCGCGGCTCAGGTTGCGCACGCTGCCAAGAGCGAGTCGCTGCGGTGCTCGCGCGGCGCTCCACCGAGGGCCCACAGTGCGTTCTGCAGCCCCTCGGCGTGGGCCACGTAGCTCTCCGCGCCCAGGATCACGTGCGCGTGCTCGAAGCCCGAGCAGGCGAGGCGAAAGTGATACAGCCGATGATCGAGCCGGGCGCCGGCCACCTCGCCTCCCGAGATCGACCATCTCGGTGAAGTCCGACAGTCCCACCCGCCCCGGCTCATGCACCTGCCGGAAGATCGCCTCCCATTGCCGGCCCTGCTGCGCCCGCCAGGCACGGATACGCCGCTCGAGCGTGCGCCGCACGCCATAGGCCGGTTCGGGGTGACCGCGGCGCAGCTCCTCGAACACGGCCACCGTTCGGATCTGCGGGGCCGCCTGCAGCATCGATACGACCTCGGCGTCAAAGACCTCGGCCAGCAGATCTGGCCGCCGCCGGCTTCTCGGGACTTGCTTCTGGGACGGCAGCCGGCGGTCGTTCTCGATCCGGTATGCGCTCGCCACACTGATCGGTGCCTTCGCCGCGGCCACTGTCACCGACTCGGTGAGTCTGTGCTTCATGTAGAGCCTCATCTGGTGATCGTTGATGTGTCGGCCGGGCACGAGGCAGGTCCTCCCAGGGAGTGTCCCGTCCTCAATACCCGATCGGCCACGATCACCGGCAGTCCGACCCCACCCGAGGCAGACCGCCCCGGCGGGGAGCTTCTCGGGCTACGCCCTCGAACCTCCCCGCCGGAACAGTTCTCTCACCCGGATTGTCGCGCGGCTTTTTTCCTGATTGACGCGCCGCAGCATGTGTCGGTCCGACACTCTAGGTGCGACCGATCGGATCCGCTCAGCAGGGGGAATCGACCCGAGGAAATCGGCAAGATCCGCTACCGTAATATCTTCACCCGCGCCGAGCGGGAACTCCCACCCATCCCGGTAAGGCAAAGTGGGAAGCGAGGCCGAGTAGCGAAATCCGATGCCCATAATCTCTCGGAACGATTGAAGGAGCACGAGACCGCCCAGCTGCACTCCGACAGGAAC